>JANTHO010000004.1 GCA_024762335.1 Acidimicrobiia bacterium
AGTTCGAGCTCGCCGAGGCTGTGGTTGCCGTCCGGCACGTCCCGGCGATCACGAACAACACCGATCAGCAGCGCCCGCTGGCGGACGACGTCCATGTCGGTAACGGACGCGGTGAGACGCCGTCCGCTCCGTGCGACGTGGGATCCGGAGTGCTCGTCTGCCATGGGGTGAGTATGGCCGATTCCCGGGGTTGAGACGCTCCCGACACGCGCGGGTGGCCTGGACGATCGTCGGTCGAAAACGTCGGAGCCCTTGCGCATCCTACGGTCGCGTGCCTATCTTGCCCCGATCCCCGACGGTTGTTCGGGGTTCCTGGTTATCCAGGGTCAATTATCCGGAGGCAATCCAATGAACGAGAATCTACGCAAGTGGCTTCCGTGGATCATCGTTGCCGCCGTTGCAGTGGTCATCGTCATCATCATCGCCGTGAACTCGGGTGGGGACGACGAGGCTTCTGCAACGACGACGACGGCGGGCGATTCCACGACGACCACGGTTGAAGAGACAACGACGACGGAAGGCGAGACCACCACGACCGAGGGTGAGACGACGACGACGGAGGCACCCCCCGTTGCGCTCGAGCCGATCGCTGTGAAGATCGGAACCGTGCTCCCCCAGACGGGGCAGCTCGCTTCGATCATCGAGGCGCTCGAGAACCCGATCAAGATGGGTACCGATGAGATCAACGCGGTTTCGTCCGGTCTCGTGAGCGTCGACTACGGCGATTCGGGAACCGACCCGAACATCGCGTCGGCGACCGTCGACAAGTACCTGACGGGCGACTACGCCGGCATCATCGGTGCGGCCGCATCCGGTGTGACGCTGTCGATCGTTGACAAGGTCCAGTCGAGCCAGGTGTCGATGTGCTCCGGTTCGAACACCGCAGCAGCACTCAGCTCCTCCGACTACGACCCGTACTACAGCCGCACGGCGCCGTCCGACAATCTGCAGGGTCCGGCACTCGCGGACGTCGTGGCGGGGGATGCACCGACCGCGGTAGCGGTTCTGTGGCGTAACGACGAGTACGGCAAGGGCTTCGGCGAGCTCGTTGCCGAAGAACTCAGCGATGTGGTCGTCCTCGCCCAGGGGTACGATCCGAAGGCCGGTTCGTTCGCAACCGAGGCTCAGGCCGTGGTGGCGAGCGGTGCAGACGCCCTCGTCATGATCACGTTCGAAGAGGGTGGCCAGATGCTGCTCGACCTCGAAGGTGCCGGGTATGACGGCGCGATCTACGTTGCAGACGGGTTCAAGGACACGGTCGGCGCCGATCAGGTCGGCGGCAACGTCGCTCTGCTCGACGGCATCAAGGGCACGGCACCATCTGCCTCACCGGCGAACGGTGAAGCGACGTTCCCCGCCCGTTTCGAGGCCGCTTTCCCCGGCACGCCGACGATCTTCTCCGCACAGGACTACGACTGTCTCATGGTGACGGTGCTTGCCGCACAGGTCGCCCAGAGCGCAGATCCGTCGGTGTTCGTCAACGAGATCCAGGGAGTCACCGAGGGTGGTGAGAAGTGCTCGCTCTTCGAGGACTGCTTCAACCTCGTGATGGCCGGCATGGACATCGACTACGACGGTGCTTCCGGTCCGCTCGACTTCGGTCCGAGCAATGAGCCCGGCATCGGCACCTACGACGTCTTCCTCTACGACGCCGAAGGGAACACGACGACGCTCGAACAGATCGTCGCCGGCGGCTGATCGCAGCCATCGTCAAGAGTAGAGATGGGGCCCGGCATCAGCCGGGCCCCATCTTCGTGGTGTCGTGTCGGCGTGACCGGGTCTACTCGACCCGTCCCAGCGTTCCCAGGTACAAGTCGATCACCTTCGGATCGTGAAGGAGGTCATGCCCGGTCCCGGTGTACGCGTTCGTTCCCTGGTCGAGAACGTACGCACGGTCGGCTATCTGCAGACAGCGGCGGGCGTTCTGCTCGACCATGACGATCGACACTCCGGAGTCGGCGATGCCGCGCACCCGCTCGAAGACCAGGTCCTGGTTCGCAGGAGACAGGCCCGCGGACGGCTCATCGAGGAGGAGCACCGTCGGATTCATCATCAGGGCTCGACCGATCGCGACCATCTGGCGTTCACCGCCGGAGAGGTAGCCGGCTCGCTGGTCGGATCGTTCGGTGAGGAGTGGGAAGATCTCGACGACGGCCGCCAAGCGTTCGACCCACGCCTTCGGATTCAGGTAGAGACCCATTCGCAGATTGTCCTCCACGGTGAGTGAAGGGAAGACGTTCGCCCGCTGCGGTACGTAGCCGACACCGAGCGCGACGAGCTCGTGCGCCGCCAGGTTCGAGATGTCCCGGCCGCGCAGCTTCACGGTTCCGGTCCGGACCGGGACGAGACCGAAGATTGCCTTGATGAGGGTGGACTTGCCGGCCCCGTTCGGACCGATGATGCCGATCATCTCGCCGTCGGCGAGGGTGAGATCGACACCGCGCAGGATGTCGACGCCCGGCAGGTACCCGGCCGTGACGGCTTTCGCTACGAGGAGGTGTTCATCGGTCACGATGCCGCCTCCCCATGATGCTGGCCGAGGTAGGCGTCGATGACCGCTCGGTTGCGCGCGATGTCGCCTGGGAGCCCCTCGGCGATGATCTTGCCCTGGGCCATGACGACGACCCAGTCGGAGATCTCCTGCACCACGTCCATGTCGTGTTCGACGAAGATGACGGTCTTGCCGTCGTCGCGAAGACCGGTGATGTGCGTGAGGAGCGATTGGGTCAAGGCAGGGTTGACGCCGGCCATCGGTTCGTCGAGCATCACGACTTCCGGTTCCATCATGAGCGCTCTCGCCATCTCGAGTAGCTTGCGCTGACCGCCGGAGAGCCCCCCGGCGAACTCGTCGGTCATGTGTTCGAGCCCGAAGCGGGCGAGGAGCTCGACAGCGCGCTCCCTGTTGGCCGCTTCGGTCGTCTTCCATCCGCCGGTGATCGCTCCCCAAAGGTTCTCGCCCGGATGGTCCTTGGTCGCCACGAGCATGTTGTCCATGACCGTGAGCCTCGCGAGGGACTTGGTCAGCTGGAACGTGCGCACCATGCCCTTGCGGGCCACCTGGTACGCGGAGATCCCGGCGAGCGGTCCCCCGTTGAGATGCCAGTCGCCCTCATCGGCTTCGTCGAACCCCGTGAACAGGTTGAAGAGTGTCGTCTTCCCCGCCCCGTTCGGGCCGATGAGCGATGTGATCGTGTGCCGTGGGATTTCGAGGTGGTCAACGTCGACGGCGCGGAGCCCTCCGAACGATCGTTGGAGGCCGTTGGCGACGAGGACCGGGTCCGGTTTGGGGACGCCGGGTTGCGCCGGAACACCGGCCATCGGGTGTTCAGCGTTCATCGATGAGCACCTCCTCCCGGTTGCCGAGGATTCCCTGCGGTCGGTAGATCATCAGGAGCATCATTCCAATTCCAACGAACACGAGTTTCACCTGGCCCGCCGCGGCGGGAGTCAGCAGATCCCCGACCCAGGAGATGTTCGCTTGCGCGTTGACCATGAGCGCATCGATGGTGAAGAACATGAACTGGAACACGACCGCTCCCACGATCGGTCCGAGAATCGTGCCGGCGCCGCCGAGAATGACGATGACGTAGAGGATGAACGTGATCTTCGGTAGATAGGCGTCGGGCGTCACGTTCTGTTGCTCGAGGGCGAGGAGGATGCCGGCGACCCCCGCGATCCCGCCGCCGATCATCAACGCCTGGAGCTTGTAGGCGAAGACGTTCTTGCCGAGCGACGTCGTGGCGTCCTCATCCTCACGGATGGCCTTGAGGACCCGTCCCCACGGGCTGTGGATCAACCTGGCAATCAGGAGAGTCATGAGCGCGACGACCGTCCATCCGACAATCATCACCCAGAGCTTGCGTCCCGTGACGACGAAGTCGCCGAAGCCGTAGAGCTCTGCCGCAGGGAAGGGGTTGAGGGCGAAGAACGGGCCGGCGAAACCCTGGATCCCGAACACGCCGTTGGTGAGTGGCTGGGCCCAGCTGGAGCGAACGAGAAGCCGGATCGCCTCAGCGGCGGCGATCGTCGTGATCGCCAGGTAGTCCGCGCGCAATCTGAGCGTCGGAATGCCGAGGAGGAGGCCGAGGGCCATCGCGGCGAGGATGCCGATGATGATGCCGAGCCACAACGGAGCCCCGAAGTTGGCGGCGATACCCATGCCGTATGCCCCGACGAGCATGAAGGCCACATGTCCGAAGTTCAACAGGCCGGCGTATCCGAATTGGAGATTCAGACCGATCGCGGAGACGGCGTAGGCCGCGGTGATGGGACCGATCGTTGCGAGCAGGCCATCGATGAGAACGCTTGACCAATCCATCAGCCGATCCGTTCCTTCGATCCGAGCAGGCCCTGCGGCTTGATGAGCAGCATGATGATGAGGACGACGAGGCCGACTGCTGCCTTGAGCTCATTGGGGAACACGAGCGTGCTCATCTCGACCGCGACACCGACGACGAATCCTCCGAGCATCGCCCCATAGGCGGTGCCGAGGCCGCCGAGGACGACGGCGGCGAAGATGAGGAGGAGGAGCTTGAAGCCCATGTCCCACTGCACGGCTTCGTTGAGGCCGAAGAACACGCCGCCGAGAGCGGCGAGGCCCCCGGCGAGGATCCACGTGATCAGGATGATCCGGTTGACGTTGATGCCGGACGACTCGGCGAGATCAGTGTCATCCGATACGGCGCGCATGGCCGTGCCTGACCGGCTGCGCTGGAGGAAGAGGCCCACGCCGGCGAGAACGATGAGGGAGATGACGATGGTTGCCAGCTGCTTGGGGACCATCGCTATCCCGAACAGCTCGAACGGCGGTTGACCCGCGAAGTCTGGATAGGCCCGGGGTTCACCGCCGAAGAAGATCAGGAACAGGTAGCGGGCAGCGAACGAGAGGCCGATAGAGACGACCATCATGGCCACGAGGCCCGTCTGCCGGTTCCGGAGCGGACGCCACAGGGCACGCTCCTGGAGCCAACCGAAGGCTGCGCCCACGAGCACCGCCGGAACGATCGCGACCACGAGCGGCCACTGTGGGCCTGTTGGAGAGGCGTGGAAGAAGTAGGCGGCGACCGCACCGAGGGTCACCATCTCTGCGTGGGCGAAGTTGACGAGTCCGGTCACGCCGAACACCAACGACAAACCGACGGCGGACAGGGCGATGATGGCACCGAGCTTCAATCCGGCGATGAACAACGCTCCGACGCGCGAATACGTCGACACCGTCGACACCGTCGCTTCGCCGAGCGGGAAAATCACCTTCTTCGCCTGGCCCTCGCGTACCTTGACCTCGGAGAGTTCGGCCTTGTCCGGATCGGTCAGTCCGACACCGTCGGGGAGGGTCGATGTCTCGAGACGCACCTGATAGATGCCGGCGTCATCGACGGGGACCTGCCACTTGCCGTCGGCGCCGGAGGTGCCCGAACCGATCTCGGTCCCGTCTTGTGTGACGGTGATCGTCACGCCCTCGACCGGCACTTTCTCGTCGTCGATCTTCTGGATGAGCGTTCCGCCGATCGACTCACCGGCCGCGATGGACGCGAGCGGAGTCATCACGACGATGGCGATCGTCGCGAGCCAGAACCATGCGAAGCGGGCACGTCGTGACACGATCGACCGAGTGTAGGGCCGCGCGCGGCTGATACGTCGGGTTCCCCCCACGACACGAACCCAGGGTTCTCTGCGCCCTATATGACGTTCTGAGCCCGCGGAATGCCGGGGCGGTACTGTGGTGGCGTGAATGCGACGATTCGTGCAGCCGACACGGGGGACCTCGGGCGCATCAACGAGATCTACAACGGGTACATCATCGGTTCGCACATCTCGTTCGATCTCGAGCCCTGGAGCCTCGGTCGGAGGGAAAGGTGGTGGCGGCGCTACACCGATAGCGGGCCATATCGAGTGCTTGTCGCTGAGGTCGGCGGGCGGGTCGTCGGTGCGGCATACAGCAGTCCGTACCGGACGAAAGCGGCGTATCAGACCTCCGTCGAGACCACCATCGTCATCGATCCGATGTTCGTCCGGCGCGGAATCGGCTTTCGTCTGCTTGCGACACTGCTCGAGAACCTTCGGGAAGCGGGCGTCCATCGCGCCTACGCAGTCGTGGCACTCCCGAACGAGGCCTCGATCCGTCTCCACGAAGCACTGGGGTACCGGCGCGTCGGCACACTCGACGAAGTGGGCTTCAAGATGGGCAGATTCTGGTCGACACTGATCTTGGAGAAGCGGATCGACGATCCCGGTGAGTGAACGAGAAGCTCGCAGACTCCGGTAGGTTGCATCCTGGAGGTGTCCGGACGCCTGGTGGGTCCCCCGGTCTTCAAAACCGGTGAGGGTGCGAGAGTGCCCTGGCGGGTTCGATTCCCGTCCACCTCCGCCACCCACGGCAGTGCCGCGCCCGTACCGGAGCGAACGATGCCGACGAAGATCGAAACGAGACGGTGTGACCAACAGATCCGAATCCAGATCAGGCGGACCACCTCCACCATGGCCCGACGGGAATCCGGACGTCATCCCAACCGGAACGCCGCGAGGGTGGAAACGTGCACGCCTGGCGATCGACGGAGACGTGCACGTCGCTGCACTGTATTCGGACGAGCAGGAAGACCTCTGGTCGGTGACCGGTGTCGCGTTCTGTCATATGGGAGGGAACCCGTTCGAACCGGGGCATCTGCAGCATTGCAGTTGCGGACTCCGGGTATGGGATTCGCGATCGAAACTGGATCGCGATCTGTCGTGCGGCGTTGCCGCGTCGATCTATCCCGTCGCCGTCCTGTGCGCTGTTGAATGGCATCCACCGAGTGTCCAGGAGCCGAGATGCCGCCGCGTGGCTGCCGCAACGCTCCTGGGTGTCTCGGTCCGCAACTACTGCCTCCGCTGTGCACGGAGGGGCGTTCGAGGCTTCATCAAAGGGAGGGCGATCGGGCGAACGACACACGAACTGTGGGGAGTGTGCGAGCACTGTGCTGACGACACGTGGATCACGATCAATGAAGCGTCGGCGAGCCTGGGGGTGCCGATCGTCGTCGACCCCTGGCTGCCCTGACCTGCCCTGGAGCACCGCCCCCGACGACTACGATCTCGTCCATGGATGGCCAACCCCTCATTCCTTCGCTGGACGATGCCGACCTCACCCGCCGCATCCCGAAGCGTGAAGCACTCGAACGTCTCAAGACGGCCCAGACACGGATGGTTCAACTCCGCCTCCAACTCGGCGGCAAGCTCGGTACCGGTGAGCTCGGACCGCCCGTCTGCTTCGTCTTCGAGGGGTGGGATGCATCCGGGAAGGGTGGGGCCATCAAGCGACTCGTCACGCCGATGGATCCGCGCCACGTCCGGGTCATCACCATCGCCGCACCGACGGACGACGAGCTTCGCCATCACTGGCTCCAGCGGTTCTGGCCCCATCTCCCCGGCTGGGGCGGCGTGGCGGTCCTCGACCGTTCCTGGTACGGCCGGGTGCTCGTCGAGCGGGTCGAAGGCTTCGCAGAGGTCGAGCAGTGGCGCCGCGCCTACACGGAGATCATCGACTTCGAACGAACACTCGTCGCCGAAGGCATGGTGTTCGCCAAATTCTGGATGCATGTCTCATCCGGGGAGCAGCTCCGCAGGTTCGAGGAGCGGAGAACGAATCCGCTGAAGCAGTGGAAGCTGACCGACGAGGACTGGCGGAACCGCGACAAACGTGTTCAGTATGAGATCGCCGTTGAGGAGATGCTGGCCCGTACGTCATGGGACCGTGCCCCGTGGTTCGTGGTTCCAGGCGAGTCGAAACGGCTCGCGCGCGTCGAGGTGCTCGAGACCGCGATCGCGGTCATCGAAGCGGGCATGCGGCTCCACGGGATGGAACCCGTGCCGCCGCTGCCGGCGTAGCAGCCGAAGGCCTCCCGGCCTACTTCTCGTACAGCTTCTCGATGTCGTCGCCGTACTTTGCCATCACCGCACGACGCTTGACCTTCAGGCTCGGTGTGAGAAGACCGTTCTCGGGAGCGAACTCCTCCGGTTCGAGGACGAAACCGCGCACCTTCTCGTAGCCCTTGATGTCCGACGAGCGCCGATCGATCTCACGCCGGAACAGGTCGGTGAGTTCCTCGCTCTGAAGGAGTGCATCCTGCGAGAGATCGGTGAGCCCATGTTGCTCCGCCCACTTGGTCACCGCTTCCATGTCCGGGACGATGACTGCGACGTTGTACGGGCGCTGCTCCCCGTAGACCATGACGTTCGAGACGTAGCCGGACAGCTGGATCTGCTCCTCGATGGGGCCGGGTACGACGTATTTGCCGTTCTCCAGCTTGTACTGCTCCTTGATGCGACCCCTGATGAAGATGAACCCATCCTCGTCTTTGTATCCGAGATCGCCGGAGCGGAAGCCGTGGTCGGCCGTGAAGACCTTCTCGTTCTCCTCCGGCAGGTTGTAGTAGCCGAGCATGACGTTCGGACCGTGGATGACGATCTCACCGATCACAGAATCGCCGGTGACATCGGTGTCGATGTCGATGTGGACCCCGGGTATCTCCCTGCCGACCGATCCGATCCGACGACTCCCCGGCCAGTTCCCACTCGCGACCGGGGACGTCTCGGTCAGGCCGTAGCCCTCGTAGACGGTCATCCCGAGCGCTGAGATGAACTCGGCGACCTCGACGTTGATCGCCGCACCGCCTGAGATCGAGTACTTGAGCCGCCCACCGAATCCCTCTCGCACCTTCGAGAAAACGAGCTTGTCGTAGAGGTTGTGCTGGAGCTCGACCCACTTCGTGGTCTTGCCTTCCGCAGCGAGCGCCGCCCGCTTCTTCTCATTTGCCATCGCCCGATCGAAGATCGCCTTGGTGACACCGCCCTTTGCGGCCATCATCTTCTGGAGGCCGTCGTACACGCGGTTGTACACGGTTGGCACCGACACCAGGATCGTCGGCTTGACCTCCGGCAGGTCCTCCATGAGGGTCCTCGCGCTCGTCAGCCCCGCCGATGCTCCCGCAGCGATCAAGAAATGCAGTTCGACCGTCTGCCCGAACGAGTGTGCCCACGGGAGGAACGACGCGAAGCGGTCATCGGCTGTGATCGGGAACAGATCGGGGAACACGTTGACGTTGCTCGTGATGTTGCCGTGCGACAGCATCACTCCCTTCGGGTTGCCGGTCGTCCCGGATGTGTAAATGAGCCCGGCGAGGTCGTTGGATTCGGGACTCGTGGTCCCGACCGGGGCTTCAGCACCGCGAGCCAGGAGTTCCGCCCAGGTGATGGCGCCGCCCCCCGCTTCGCCGTTGATCACGACGATCTGTTCCAGAGATGGAAGATTGTCGAGGTGGTCTTCGAGCTGGGCGCGAATTCCGTCATCTGCGACGATCGCTACCTTCGCCGCGGCGTTGCCGATGATGAACTCCCATTCCTTTGAGAGCTGCGCCTCGTACATCGGTACCCAGGCGGCACCGAGACCGTACGTGGCGTACGCACCTACGGCCCATTCGACGCGGTTATCGGAGATGGCGGCGACGCGATCCCCCTGCTCGACACCGAGCCCGGCGAGACCGGCACGGGCGAAATCGACCTGTTCACCGAAGTCCCGATAGGACATCCACGTCCAACCGCTCTCATCTTTCGTCCCGAACAACGGGTTGTCGGCGAATCGACCGATGCTCGATTCATACAGGTCGACGAGATTGCGAAACTCCGTGCCCACGCTTCCTCCTGGATCGCTCAAGAGTCAACGATAGCGACTGCGTCCACAGGATGAGCAGAGGGAGCCACGGCGACGAGATATCCTGACACCATGATCGCAGACAAGACGTTTGGACAGGCGATACGCGAAGCCCGTCTTGCGAAAGGCATGTCGATGGGCCAGCTCGCTGCCAAGGTCGAGCGTTCGACGGCTTCGGTACGTCGATGGGAACGGGACGAGGGTCGCCCGGCCGAAACCGTCGTCCAGCGTCTCGTGGAAGTGCTCGACCTCGGCGATGATGAATATGCTCCCGTTCATCCGAACGTGCCGTCCGCCGCGGTCGAGCCGGAGCCGAGCGTCTCGGGCGCAACCCGCGCCACAGCACAGGCACCTGCAGACACGACTGGCATTCCATCAGTGTCGCCTGCGAAACCTGCCAACTGGTTCGACCGGTTGCGCGATCCCAATCAACCGTGGCTCGGATACATCCGGGCGGGGCTCACCATCGTCGTGCTCCTGGCGCTCGGCTGGGTGCTGATCTGGGCGCTCGCGGGGTTGACCGGCGCGCTGGGGGACATCTGGGAGTCGCTCTGGTCCGGAGCGGGCTGAGGGTTCAGGTGAGGGCCCGGACGATGAGCCCGACGGCGCCGAGCAGGGACAAACCGAGCACACCGTTGCGGACGAACTTGTGCGAGATTCGATTCTTGATCCTCAGACTGGTCAAGTATCCGGCGAACAAAGCCGGGAAGAGGATCGTCGCGACACGAAGATCCGAGAGTGAGATGTACCCCGCAGCGATGCGCGTGCCGAGGGTGATCGTGAGGCCGATGGAGAAGACGGCGGCGAGGTTCGAGCGGACCGTGGGGCCATCGTCTCCCGAATACAGCAACGCCAGCGGCGGACCGCCGATCGAAGCGATCAGGGACGATGCCCCGGAAAGGACGCCGGCACCGAATTCCGATGCCGGATTGCGCGTCACGTGAAAACCGAATGCGACGATCGCCACCGCGACGATGACCGCGCCGGCGATCGCGAGATCGAGCGTCCGCTGGGTCGCCACGGCGAGAAGTCCGAGACCCAGAATTGCCCCCGGGACCCGCCCACCGACAATCCATGCGATGTTGGACGGCGCGATATGCCGACGTTCTCTCCACGCCATCGTGAGCGTGAGGGGGATGGTGATGAGCAGTTGAGGGACGGGGGCCAGCGCCGGGTCGATGAGAGCCAGGATCGGAACCGACACCATGGCGAAACCCATCCCGACGACCCCTTGGATCATGGCGGCGATGAACGTCACGAGAAGTGCAGCGATGAGAGCCGGGATGGACATCCTGTGAACGATAGGGCCGTGCCCTCCCGAAGCATCTGCTACCGCCGCCCCGCGATCTCGACCAGCCAATGTCGAATCTGGTCGGAGCCAGATCGATTCCGATGGTGAAGAGATTGATGTCTATCGCGCGATCCGACAACGCGCACGGCGGCGGGTCGAGACTTAGCCGCGATCGCAGACGTCGGGGGCGAAGATACCAATCACGATCGAATCCGGATTCGTGCCGCCGACCGGCCCCCAAAGGAGGAGGTTCCCCGAATCGGCCCCGCGCAATTCGAAGATGTCCCCCAACGTGGGATGAACGGAGAACGTGACATCTTCGTTCTCATAGACCTGTTGCAGGCGCTCGACCGTCTCACCGGCCTTGAAGCCGCTCAATGTTGTGAGGTCCATCGCGGGGGAATCGAGACCGCCGAGGCTGATGTCCTGACGGTACCCGTTGAAGACCTGGCTCGTTCCGTCGCTTGTCAGAATGACCGCGAACGGGCCGAAGCGGACGATCCGCTCGAGATCGCCGGTGCAGACTCCCCATTGGCCGGTCGACACCTGCCACGGGATGTCCTCATCCGCCTCGCCGAAGCTCGATACCAACCGGCCGACCGAGATGTCGGCAGGATCGCCAAACTTCAGATCGGGTACGTCGTTGATCTGGATACCGATCCGATCGCCCTTGAGCTTCATCTTGTCGACGGGTATGGGGTTCCCGACGGGTGGATAGGGCTTCGAAGGGGGCGTGACCACCTCGCTCGTCGTCGATGTGGTTGAAGAATCCCCGGGGACGGTCGTTTCGGTGTCGTCACCGGCGATCGTGGTTGTGGTCGCCTCGGCTTCCGTGGTCGTGTCGTCGCTCTTGAGAAGTTGGAAGACGGCGACGGAGAGCGCGACGAGGAGGAGGCCGACGACGAGGCCGGTGAGGAGGGGGGATCCGGGTGGGGTTGCCGGTGGAGTCCGCGGGTCTTCGAGGGGCGGAATCGGATCATCGCCCGACATGTCCGTCAAGTCCGAATACGGGTCGGTCCATCCGGGCGGGTTGCCGTACGGGTCTCTCGGGTCGCTCACGTCGTATCGGTCCTCCAGGCGGTTCCCCATATCATACGGGCAACAGAGGCTTGCGTCGTGTCAGGAGCGCCCGGTCTTCGCCGAGATCGACGAACCGGCCTCAGCGTTGCCGTCCTCGAGTAGCGACGGGTAGAACTCCGCCAGCACTTCATCGAAGGGGGTGACCGCTCTCAGGATCGACTGGCCCGCCTTCGTTCGTCCCAGACGCACCGGCACCACGAGCCGATTGATCGTTGCAACGTCTATGTCGCGAAGACTCCATGCGAGCGAGATCGCGTCGCTGATGCCGAGACCCTCGTCGACGGTGAACGCGTTCGACAGGTCTTCGATCTTCGCTGCGAGATCCGATGGCGAGTCGAAGTTTCGGAGCTTCTTGGCCAGTTGGATGAGGACATCCTGCTGATGCTGGTTTCGCATGAGGTCGCCCGCTCCCGGCACGGATCGCCACTTGCCGTCGACCAGTTGCTGCGTGTGACGAGAACGGACCCAGGCCAGCGCGGTTGCTCCATCTGCGTTGATGCAGCCTCCGGGGATATCGAGGAACGACTTCTTGTCCCGCATCGGATACTCGGTGCAGATTTCGACCCCGCCCACACCGTCGATCACCTGGGAGAAGCCGTCGAATGTGAAGATGGCGAAGTTGTCCACCTTGATTCCCGTGAAATCTTCGACCGTGAGAGCGAGCATCGTGGCGGCGTTGGTGTCGCCGCAATCGCGGAACGTGGCGTTGATTCGGGAGAAGCCGTTCGTGCAGCGGTTCGGAACGTAGAGGTCACGTGGTAGCGAGACCATGAAGGGTGCAAGACTCTCGTCGGCTGGGAGGACGGTGAGGAGTACCACGTCGGCGAGGTCGGCCGCCTCATCTCCGCCAATGAGGAGGAAGGAACGATACGCACCTTCGATCGTGGGTGCTGCGACTACGACTTCTTCGAGCGGTGGCGCTTCCGGATCGTCTTCGACGATGTCGGCGACAGGTGGGATCGAGGTCGACGGTAGGACGGCCGCTGCTTGGGACGTATCGAACGCCTGACGGTCGACCCCCGACCACGACCCGTAGAGATTGAGCCCGGTGAATCCTGCATAGACGAGTGCGATCGCGACGAACGCTCCGGTGGCACGCTTCGCCATCCGCACGACGGGAAGCCGCCAGAACGATGGGGGCTTGGTTCGATTCTCGACGTATCCGATCACGGGGGCTCCCGCGGCGACCAGCCGGTCTCGGGTGTCGATGACCATCGCATCCGTGGCACTGTCGGTGACGACCAGGATCGTCCCGTCCGCGTGGGCCGCAAGCGGCGCCGTCGCCCCATCCCACGCGATCGGCGGAACGTCGATGAGTACGGTGTCGGCACGCTCTGCGATGCGGTCGATCGATGCCGCCAGGTCCGGGCCGTCGAGCAAAGTTTCCGGGGCTACCGCTGCAGAACCGGACGGGACGATCGGGAGTGCCGACTCGGGACCGATCTCCCACATGCGAGCGGCGTCTGCGAGGGATGTCGAACCGTCCGCAAGGTCGGTGAGTCCGGGTTCGGAACCGGTCGAGAGGAACCGGGACACGCCGTGGCCGGACACGTCCCCGTCGATCAGGGCGACTCTTCGCCCACGCTGTGTGGCGGCAATCGCGAGATTGAGGGCTACGGTCGATGCACCTTCGCCCGGGCCCGGCGACGAGACGAGGAGCACCTGCCCGCTCGTATGGCCCTCGAGTTCTTCGAGCGTCGTCGCGTACGCGTTGCTCGTGTCCGAATCTGGTTCGGCGATCGTCGGCGCCGGACTTCCCGCATCGTCCGGGATCGATCCGAGCCGCGGCACACCGAGCAGCCGGGCGAAGTTGGGCGGACCGCCGACCGACCACCAGATCAGCCAGACGATTCCCGTGACCGACGCCGAAACGATCGCTGATGCGAGTACGCCCCTGTTGGTGTCCCACGCGATGAGCCCGAGGATGAACACGATGACGCCGGCGAGGACGGAAAGAACGTTGGGGAGCGAGAAGACCCGACGCCACCATGATGTGTTCGTGGAACTCAACGGTCCCCCCGGGATCGAATACGGATCCGTTCGAGTCTACTTCTGCAAGCAGGTACCGGACTCAACTCGTGCACACGTCGGGAGCGTAGATGCCCTCGACACGGCCGGAGGGCTCGGTCGACGTGACCGGACCCCACAGGAGGAGACCGTCTCCGTCTGCGAGTTGGAAGAGATCGGTGCCGGCGGCAGAGATGTAGTCGACTCTGTATGACTTGTAGATGTCTTCCAGGGTCTTCACCGTGTCCCCCACCCGAAGACCCGACGGGGTCGACAGATCGAGCTGCATGGTCGGCACCGAAATCGCGTCGAACCGATAGCCAGCGAACGTTCCGTCGGCGATCGTTCCCGACACGACCGCGGTGAGGCCGTCCCATCGAACGAACCGGCCGTCATCGCCTTCACACAGACCGAGCTCCTCGCCGGCTGCACCCGTCTCACTCGGTTCACCGATGCTCGATACGAGACGTCCGAGCGCCTCGTCAGCGGGCTCGCCGAACGCGATGGGGCCGATGCCTCCCGACTTGAGGGTGAGAGAGGAGAGGGGAATTGGGTCGCCTACGGATGCGATCGTCCCGGGGGAGGGGATGGTCGTCGATGGCACAGTCGTGCTGGTCGTGGTTGGTGTCGTCGTCGTGGTGGTGGTGGGCGGTTGCGTCGTGGTGGTGGGGATCGTGGTTGCGGCCGGAATGGTCGTTTCGGGAGCGGCCGTTGTCGCGCCGGTGCCGTCGAGGAACCCAAGGGCGAAGAGGGCGATCACGATGACGGCGGCGCCGGCGATCAGCACCGGGATGAGCCAGATGAAGTTGCGGCTTTCGTCGGATGCGGTCTCGGGGCCGGTTTCTGGAGGGGGCTCCGACACTCCCGGGTCTCCTTCGGTCGGGCTCGGCGACGGTACGGGATTCGTCGCGGTCGCTCCTCCGGAGGCGGCAGCGACCCCGGCCATCACGGGAGCCGCCTGCTCGGCGGGAGCACCGACACGCACATCGATCCACGGGCGCCCGCAATGAGGGCAGCGTGACTCGTCGGCCGGTCGCGCCGTTCCGCAGTAGATGCACAGGGGAAGATGGGTCGACGTTGACATGGGTGTTGAGGATACGTACGGGTGTTGAGAATGCACGGATTTCGGACGGCGGTTCGTCCGGGGTCGGACCCACGATGCCGAATCGGTGGTTTCGCGGTACCGTGAGCCCATCGTCACGAGCATCGGGAGGAGGCCGGCATGAACGATCAACGATCAGACACGGCAGACTGGGTGGTCCCTGCGATTCTCGTGGGTGTCGGTGTCGCGCTGCTCGGTGCATTCATCATCGTGCTCGTCCTGACGGACACCGGACGGGCTCAACCCGAAGGTCTCGTCGAGGAACTCGATGTGTACACGCGGTGCCTCACTGATCACGGCGCGAACGTGCCGCGTATCGAAACGCGAAGGGATGGAGGATTCTCCGTAACGGTGCCGGGGTCGATGATCGAAGAAGGGCTTGACACCGATGCGATACGCGAGGCCTACGACCAGTGTGCCGACGTCGCTCCCGACCTGTTCGGAGGGCTGGCCGGGCTGCTGACCGACGGCGTGCTCGGTGGCTGGTCGCACGGGATCCCGGGCGGGTTGTTCGACGACGCCATCCAGGAAGTGATCGAAGGCGTCTGATCGAGGCGGCAGGTCGCGATATCGCAATGTGAGCGAGTGCGGTGCTATCCGGCGATCGTCCGTACTCTTGGGGAGACGGAACGAGGCGCCGTCCGACCGCGGGCGACCTCCGAAGATTCGGGGTTCACAAATCGTTCCAGATGTGTGATATTGAGTTGCTGCTCGGTCTGTGGAGCGCTTCATCGGACCGTGTCGGGTGCACTGGATGACGTTGGTGGAGGATCACGCGATGACAAACCGCTCGAATTCGAGCAAAGCCGTCCTGAATCGGGCGGCCCGTGAACGTGAGGAAGCGAAGGAGCGTGTCGATCGTGACACGCTGCAGCGCACACGGCGCGAACGGGACCGTTCGAAGCTCACCGACGAGCGGGGACGTCTCACGACTGATCTCGTCAGCCAGTATCTGACGGCGATCGGAGAGTACGAGCTGCTGACGGCTGAGAAGGAAGTCGACTACGCCCAGAAGATCGAGAGCGGTCAGACGGCGCAGGATCGGCTCGACGGCGGCGAGTACAAAGGACGTGCGGAACAGATCGCGCTTCGCCGCCAGGCCAGACGCGGGCAGGAGGCGAAGGATGCGTTCCTCACGGCGAATCTCCGCCTCGTCGTCGCAAACGCCAGGCGGTATGCGAACACATCGGGAATCGACTTCCTCGATCTCATTCAGGAAGGCAACCTCGGGTTGATTCGCGCCGTCGAGAAATTCGATTGGCGTAAGGGGTTCAAGTTCTCGACGTATGCGACGTGGTGGATTCGCCAGGCCATCACCCGCGCGATCGCCGACAAGTCTCGGACAGTACGAATCCCGGTTCATCTCCACGACACGCTCGCCGCCGTTCGAGCCGCCCAGGCGAGCCTCAAGGCCGAGCTCGGCCGTGATCCGAAACCCGAAGAGATCGCCGAGGAAGCGGGCGTCGACGTCACGAAGGTCGAGCTCGCGTTGAGCGTCGCCGACACGGTTTCGCTCGAGCAGCCCATCGGCGAAGACGGTGCTCAGCTCGGCGACTTCATTGAGGATGAAGAGGCCGTCGACCCAGTGCGCGTGACCGAAGAGCTGGACATCGCCAACAGCCTCCGGAAGTCGATCGAGCGTCTCCCGGAGCGGGAGGGCCGCATCCTCGCGTTGCGATACGGCTTCTACGACGGTGTGCCTCGCACGCTCGAGGAGATCGGCGACGAGTTCAATCTGACCCGTGAGCGGATTCGTCAGTTGGAGAAACTCGCGCTGTGCCGTCTCCGGCATCCGAGCTTCGGTATCCGCGAACAGGATCTCGTCTGATTCTCTGAGAACCGCATCGATCGACATGGGTCCGCCTTCGATGGCTAGCCTTCGATGTGGAACTTCTGGAGGGAGTCCTCATGCGTGTCGAAGCACTCGTCGGCGGGGCATCCGACGTCGTCGGTCCTGAGACCACCCTCGGCGATGCCGCCGGGGTGTTGATCGCTCGCGGAGTCGGGGCATTGGCGGTCGTGGACGGAAGGAAGTTCGTCGGGATCATCACCGACAGAGATCTGGTGAGGGCGATGGCCGACGGGGTCGATCCGGACGAACCGGTGGCTTCATGGATGACCGATGGGCCCGATACGGTCCCACCGGGTGTGAGCGTTTCGGAAGCCGCCGACTGGCTGCTCGAGACCGGGTACCGGCATCTCCCGGTTGCCGTCGGCGACGAACTGCTCGGGATCGTCGATATCCGCGACGTCCTCTGGGCCCTCCGCAAAGCCTAACGACACGAACCCAGGGTTCTCTGCGCCCTATATGCGGTCTCGGGCCCGCGGTATGGTTGGTCGATCAGACCTCTAGCTTCGGGGGCCGATTTGTGGCAGCTTGTTGCCATGAATCCAGATCGAACTGCAGGCACGATCGCCGCTCGACAAGGCGGCGCCATCCGTCCCGAACAGGCATTTGCCTGTGGCTTCACACGAGGTCAGATCGACCAGCGCGTCAGGGACGGACGTTGGCGATCGATCGGTCGATTTGGATATCGGGTCATCGAGATGCCGGGATCGATGAACCTGGTGCGAGCAGCCGTTGCGACGCTGCCGGATGCCGTGGTGTCTCACGATACGGCGGCCGAGATGCACGGCTTGTCCAAACTCCGCAGAGGCGTTGCCTCAGTCCTGGTGCACTCGCGTACGACCCATGTCTTTCCGGGGGTGATTGTCCACCGGTGCCACGATCTTCTCGACGAACACTTCGTCGAGATCGACGGTCTCCCGGTCACGACGGCAGCGCGAACGATCGTTGATCTTGCCCCGTTTCTCACGGCGAGGCACCTCACGGCTGTGCTCGCCTCGGCTGTGACCGAACAGCACGTCTCCGCAGATGCGGTGCAGAATGTTGTGGGTCAGGTTGCGAGACGCGGCAAGCCCGGCATTCAGAAGATCCGACGGATTCTCGAGGAACGTGAGCTGGGGCCGAGAGACGGCACGCAGCTTGAGCGCAAAGGGGCCGAGGTGCTTCGGGCCGGCGGCCTGCCTACGCCGCGATTCGAATATCCGATCCCCTGGGATCCAACCCGACGATTCGATGCTGCCTACCCGAAAGGGCGTCTCGCTATCGAGTGGGATTCCCGTCGTTGGCACGAACTCGTGGAGGCGTTCGCCCGTGATCGACAACGGGATCGCGAAGCCATGCTTCACGGATGGAGACTGATCCGGTTCACATGGGTGGATGTCGCCCGGCACCAGCGTGACGTCGTGGAAACGGTACGACAGTTGCTGCTCGCCGATCCGGCGTCGACGTCACTCTCTCATACCGCGGGCTGACAACGCCATATAGGGCGCAGAGAACCCTGGGTTCGTGTCGTCAGGGCTTGGGGATCCAGACGAGGGCGATATCCGAGATCGCGATGTCGTTCTTCTCGAGACCGATCCCCACCTCTTCGATGACGGCGGCCTTCTCATCCCACTCGGCGACGAGATCGGCGACCTCCCTCTGGAATTCATCCTGGATCTGCTGATACTCATCGACCTTCTCATCAACTCTCCGGGATGCATCGGCTGCTCTTCGTTCAGCCGCCCGGCGCTGCTTCATCGATGTGGTCACGCTGCGTGAACGGCTGCGCCCTGAGAGCAGGTCGAAGACAGCTCCGGCCATCATGTCAAGGTCGCCTGCGCTGGCGTCGTGACTCGCCGCTTCGGCTCGCGCCCCGGCCTTGTCGATGGCGGCCTGGATGCGGCGCAATTTCTTCTCATAGCGGCGTCCGACGGCTTCGGCAGCATCATCTGACTGCTCGTCTGCTTTGAGGCCGCACCGTTCAGCGAAGCTGTCTCGAGACTCTCCGACCCGCGAGTACATCTTCAGCTCGGGGTTCTTGAAGATCATGATCCTTCCGTCGCGATGCAGCCGCTCCTTGAAACCTGCCTCGAGCGACCTCCAATATCCCTTCGAGTCGATGCGAACGTCGGGGAGGAGGTGCGGAGCCGGGATGGCGGGATTCTCCGTCAGGTCCCTCGGGTCGTAGTCCACCTCGATCGCTCCCGACGGATCATCGGAAAGTGGATGGAGCACGGCTTCCCACTCGGCGCTGTAGTCAACTCCGGCACGGACGTCGTCGTAGCGCGCACGGACACGTACCACAGCGGCCGCTTCGAAATGGTCCGGGACATTCGACGCCCCCACTGAAGTGGCCCACGACGCTGCCGGATCGAGGTAGAACACCGGGATTCCCTCCGCGACGGGGGGCATGACGGGGACCTCCGTGTCTCCGGTCAGAGTGCCCTGGTGAGTCGGGGTTGTGATCGGAGGGACGGTCGATCCGGATGAGGTCTCGCCATTCTCCGTGAGCAATGAGATCTGGCTCGTGGTGAGCGGTCCGCGCAGGTACGACATCGCCCACCGTGTCGTGAACACGACGGGCTCTGCATCGTGTGTGTTGTGGAGGAGGAAGGAACGTTTCGACAGCCCGGAGATCTGGTCGCTCAGCGCAGCGACATCCGCATCCCCTGACGCCGACTCGAGGGCTTCGACGATGCGGGCCTTGTCCCGTTCGGTCTGGAGTCGCCCGATGCACCACGTCCCGGCGTTCGACATGGCCTTGTAGTCGAGATCGACGGGATTCTGCGTGGAGAGCAGCATGCCGACGCCGAAGGCCCTCGCCTGCTTCAGCAGCGTCAGGATCGGGCGCTTTGCAGGAGGATTCGCCGTTGGAGGGACGAAGCCGAACACCTCGTCCATGTAGGCCATGGCCCGGAGCTCACCAGTTCCCTGTTGGCGCCGCATCCAGGTGATCAGCTTCGAGAGCACCAATGTCACGACGAATTGACGTTCCTGCTCCGAGAGGTGCGCGATGTAGATGACCGCGGCCTGTGGCTTGCCGTCGCTGTCCCAGAACAGCGACGCGATGTCGATCGGCGCTCCTTCCATCCAGGTGGCGAAACCGGGAGACGCCAGGAGACCGTTGAGCTTCATCGCAAGGTCCAGCCGGTCGTCGGGCGGAAAGAACGTGTCCACATCGAACACGCCGAGCTTGCGAATGGGTGGTCGCTGTATCCAACCGAGCAGGATGTCGATACCGAGAGACTGGTCGTTTCTCCACGCGTACTCGACGAGGTTGGCGATGAGGATGCTCTCCCGTGAGGAGACGGGGTCTGCGTCGATGCCGACCATGCCGAGCAACCCGGCGGTGAATCCCTGGATCTCGTCACGCAGCGCTTCGGCATTGTCGCCGAATGGTTCCCCGGGTGCTGCGAGGGACCCGATGACGTTGAGTGGCACACCGGCGGTCGAACCGGGTGTGTAGATGGTGATCCCGGCGCGGTCGCGAAGTGCTCTGATGTCATCACCGTCCAGCCCCCACGTGGCGAGACCGTTGGACCAACGTTCCGCGGTACTTCGTGCTGCTTCGGCGGTCGAACCGGAGCCGTCGGAGACCGAGGACGGATCGATCCACGGTTCGAAGTCCTCCGGGGCGAGGTTCGGAAAGGTCAGAGCGAGGTTCGTCATGTCGCCCTTGGGATCGAGGATCAGGGAGGGAATGCCGGACCGAAGGGCCTCTTCGAGGAAGATCACGCCCAGACCGGTCTTGCCCGACCCCGTCATGCCGACGATGACGCCGTGGGTGGTCAAGTCTTTCGAGTCGTACAGCACCCGTTCGGACGCGACGGGTTCACCCGTCTCAGGATCGACAGGGGCACCGAGGTAGAAGTCACTCATACTCGAACGGTAGTGGTGTTCGTGGTGGCGTTCACTGAACCGCGGGCCCGAGACCGCATATAGGGCGCAGAGAACCCTGGGTTCGTGTCGTTAGAGGCCGAGGCGTTGGCGGATGACGGAGAACGCGTCATCCGACTCCTCTGGGATCATGAAGGAGAAGCCCCGGTGACCCGTGAGCTTCTTCACCAGCTCCACCGACGCCGTTGTGTTCGTGGCCATCCCCGCGACGACGTCCGGTTCGTAGCCGAAACCGGCGATCACGCCCGAGACAGCGTACGGATCCGACGCGCACAACACGGTGCACCGGACGTTCTCCCCGAGCTCTTCGAGCACAATCTCACCGTTGTACGGCTCGAGCGGGGATGCGCCGGCCTCCGCCACGACCACATCCGGGCGTCGGGAGGCAACGAGGGCGAGCAGGTCGCGGAGCCTCGAGCGAAAGAAGTCCGGATCGGCGATCGTCGACGGGAGGCCAACGTCCACGAAGTCGTAGATGTCGTCTGCGCCGGAGTCCCACATGGCAAGCACATCCCGGTAGCGCCCGGCCCCGGTGAGTTTCGTTCCGACGATGTGCAAGCCGAGTTCCTTGAGATGCCGGATGATGCGCTTGGCGGCCGTCGTCTTGCCCGCCGACATCGACGTTCCGATCACGATGACGGTCGGTATGTCGTAGATGACATCGGGAACCGGTGGGACGAAGTCGCCCATCGTCATCTTGCGACCGCCACGGGTCACGTGGCCCACATAGCGGAGGCGCATCAGCGGCGGCATGAGCGGAGCGATGGAGGTGACACGCCCGAACAGGCCGGCTGCCGTGAGAGCGTTGAACATGCCGTCGTCTCCGATGTGAGTCCAGTCGCCGACCGCTTCGAGTGTGGCCCTTCGAATTCCCCACGCTCCGACGACGAGATCCCCTTCGACCACTTCGATCATGCGTCCATTGCGAAGCTCGACGCGTGAATACATTCCGGCCCGGCCGACGACTCGCCCGACGACGTAGTCGCCGGCGTCCCAGTCGTCGCGATTCCACGGTTCGATGTTGAACGGGTCCTCGGCGAGGTTCGAGATGCGTGTCAGGGACGAGAAGAAGTACTTCATCGTCGTTCTCCTCCGTGTCGCTGATCGAGCGGTTCCATCAATAGCGCGGCGAGCAACGCCGTGCGGGGGACGAGATTCGTGATGTCGATGCGTTCTCCGGGTGCGTGAGCTCCATCGCCGATGACTCCCAAGCCGTCGAGCGTCGCCGTGTATCGGCTCGTGGTGTTGCCGTCCGATCCGCCTCCCGCGGTCACCCCGGTGATGTCCATTCCGAGGGTGGCGCCGATTCGTCGGGCTCGTTCGAAAAGGATTTCGTTGCGCTCGGACCGAACCATCGGTGGGCGGCCGAAGCCGCCGGTGACGGTGACGGCGGCGCCGGGCGTCGATGCCCTGATGGAGCGGATCTCGTCGTCGATCCGTTCGGCATCCTCGTCGCTCAGAACCCGTACATCGACGACCGCCCGGCTCGACGGCGCGATGACGTTCGGCTGGATTCCCCCCTCGATCGTGCCGACGTTCACCGTGATATCGCGGGCTCGGTCGTTGAGGGAGAACAGTCGTTGGATGATGCTCGACAACTCGAAGATCGCGCTCACGCCCGAGTCGGGGTCGAGGCCCGCGTGGGCCGCCTTGCCGTGAACCGTCACCGTGTAGCGAGCGATCCCCTTCCTCGCCGTCTTGAGGGACCCGTTGGGCCCCATCCCCGGTTCGCAGATGAACGCCCGTGCCGAGATCCGGGCCAGGCGAGCGATCGTCGCACCCGATTCGCGGCTTCCGATCTCCTCGTCGGTGTTGAGCAGAACGAGGGGGCTCGCCGGAAGATCAACACCAAGCTCGTACAGCGTGCGCAGGGCGAAGACGATCTGTACGAGGCCGGCCTTCATGTCGAACACCCCGGGCCCCTTCGCCGTGTGTCCGGCGACGGTCCAGGGTCGAGTAGCCAGCGTTCCCTTCGGCCAGACCGTGTCGACATGCCCGACGACGAGCTGCGCCGGATGACATCGCGGATGGCGCCCCGGCCGGGCGAAGAGGTAGCCGCCGGAGTGATGCGGCGGTGACAGCCGATGCCGGTAGCCGATCTGGGTGAATTCGACGCCGAGACGTTCGAGTACCGGACGGGTCGCCGATGGATCGTCGGACGGGCTCTCCATGGAGACGAGTTCCTCACACAGTTCGAGCAGGGACTCCTCGTGGACACGGAGAAGCTCGAGGATCGTGGCAGGGTGGACGGTCGTCGTGACGTTCATCTCGACCATCCGGAGTAGAAGGGGAAGCTCCTGGCGTCATCGATGACCGCGAATCGACCCGGACTCAGATAGGTGAGGAGTGGGGCGTCGGAGACGACGTGTTCGTCCTCGCGGTCGAGCGACCGTAGGGCGGCTTCATCGATCGATGCGGCAACAACGCGTCCGATGACCAGGCTGTTCGGGCCGAGCTCGTCGACGGTGCGCTCAAGCGTACATTCGAGATGGATCCGTGCCCCACGAACGAGGAACCCGTTCACGAACTCGGCGCGGACGGTCGGTATGGAACCGAGCGTGGGCTTCGTGCCTTCGTCGGTTCGAGGGGCCGCGGTGAAGCTTGCCGTGACGACCTGCTCCGGAGTCGGGTACGAGACGGTGAACACCCCGGTTCGCTTCGCATTCCGGTATGTGGCGTGGTCCTCACAGCAGACGAACCCGAAGTAGTTGTCCCATGAGACCGGGCCGGCCATGTGCTTCGGCGCGAAGTCGACCGTTCCGTCCGGTTCGGTGGTTCCGATGATGACGAGCGGGTGAACGAGAAAGAAGCGGTCCCAGATCGGGACGGTGCAATCGATGGAGATGGATTCGCCGCTCATGGTCCCTCTGCTCCGAGCGTACCGGGTGCGAAGGCCGCCCGCCAGGGGTCATGGGATGAGGAGGTTCGTGGTCTACTCGGCTGCAATCAGCGGGCGGTCGAGGTGGCGATAGTCGCCGGTTCGGAGATGGCACGCTGCTTCGTGGCCTTCACCGTTGATTGATCGCAGTTCGGGTTCGTAGACGTCGCAGAGCCCCTTCTCGGCGATCGGGCACCGTGTGTTGAAGCCACAGCCGGTGGGTGGGTTGAGCGGACTGGGGAGGTCACCCTCGAGGAGGATGCGCTTCCGGTGCACCGTCGGATCGGGAACGGGGATCGCCGACAGCAACGCCTCGGTGTAGGGGTGGGTGGGGCGGTTGAAGATGTCGTCACGGTTGGCGATCTCGACGATCTTCCCGAGGTACATCACGGCGATCCGGTCGCACAGATGCTCGACGACGCTGAGATCGTGAGCGATGAACAGCAGGGTCAGGTCCAGTTCGCGCTGGAGCTGCTTGAGCAGGTTCAAGATCTGCGACTGAATCGATACGTCGAGTGCCGAAACCGGTTCGTCGAGTACGAGGAACCGGGGATTGACGGCGAGTGCCCTGGCGATGCCGATGCGCTGACGCTGCCCCCCGGAGAACTCGTGCGGATAGCGGTTGGCGTGGTACGGCTCGAGGCCGACGAGTTCGAGCACATCCGCCACCCTGCGGCCCCGCTGCTTTCGGGAGAGACCCTGGACGCGAAGGCCTTCGGCGATCGAGTCCCCGACGCTCGTGCGTGGATCGAGCGAGCCGAACGGGTCCTGGAACACCACCTGGGCATCTCTCCGATACCCTTTCAGATCCTTCTGCGACAGTTGGAGGACGTCGTTGCCGTCGAATACGACCGATCCGGCGTTGGGTTCCTCGAGTCGGAGGATGGCCCTGCCGAACGTCGACTTCCCGCAACCCGACTCGCCGACGAGGCCGAGCGCCTCGCCCCGATAGATATCGAGATCGACACGGTCGATGGCCTTGACGAGACCGAGCACCTTCTGGAACGCGCCGCCCTTGACCGGGTACGTCTTGACGAGGCCGCGAACGCTCATGAGGGGCTCGGTCACGAGACACCCTCCTCATAGAGGAAACAACGGGTCGTGTGGCCGTCCTCGACGGTCCGCAACTCCGGGCGCTGCTCCGTGCAGATGCTGAGTCTGGCCTCTTCCCTGGCACGGCAACGGGGGGCGAATCGGCACCCACTGGGAAGGTCGATCAAGTTGGGGACCCGTCCTGGAATGACTTCGAGCCAGTCCTTTCGTGCTCCGGCGACCGGGATCGATCCGATGAGGCCCTTCGTGTACGGATGCTTGGGATCGGCGAAGAGCGTCTCCACGTCGGCCTCCTCGACGATCTCGCCGGCGTACATCACGGCCACACGGTCGGCGAGTTCGGCCACGACGCCGAGGTCGTGTGTGATGAGGATGATCGACGTGTCGAACTCGTCCCGGATCTCGCGCATGAGGTCGAGGATCTGTGCCTGGATGGTGACGTCGAGCGCCGTCGTCGGTTCGTCGGCGATCAGGAGCTCCGGACCGGCCGCCAGGGCCATTGCGATCATGACGCGTTGAGCCATGCCGCCGGACAGTTCATGGGGGTAGGCCTTGACCCGCTGCTCGGGATCCGGGATGCCGACCCTTCTGAGCATCTCGACGGCGCGGACGTACCCTTCTTTCGTCTTGATCCCTTCATGTATCTCGTAGACCTCGGCGATCTGCGACCCGGCGGTGAACACCGGATTGAGCGAGCCGACCGGCTGCTGGAAGATCATCGAGATGCGATCACCTCGGATCGAACGCATCTCCTTCTCGGAGAGTTCGAGGAGGTCGTCGCCGTGGAATTGCACGGTGCCGCCGACGATCTTCCCGGGATCCTGGATGAGTCGGAGGATGGACATCGATGTGACGGACTTGCCGCACCCGGACTCGCCGACCAGGCCGAGGATCTCGCCCTTGTCGACGGTCAGGTCGACGCCGTCGACGGCTTTGACCACACCGTCGCGGGTGAAGAAGTGCGTTTCGAGCCCCCGGACCTCGAGCACCGTCTCAGGCTTCGTGGTCATTTCCCGAGCCTCGGATCGATGGCATCGCGGAGGCCGTCGCCGAGCAGATTGAACCCGAGGACGTTCCACATGATCATCAGACCGGCGAAGAACACGAGGTGCGGGGCCGTGAACACCTGGTTGCGTTCGGCTGCGAGCATCGATCCCCATTCGGGTGTGGGAGGCTGGACCCCGAGTCCGAGGAACGACAGCGATGCGATCTCGAGCACGGCGGTGGCGACGCCGAGCGTGGCCAGAACGATCAGCGGTGTCAACGTGTTCGGGAAGATCCGGTGGGCGAGGATGCGCCAGCGGGTGACCCCGAGGGCGCGGTCGGCCGAAACGTACTCCTGTTCGCGGATGCTCAGCACGGAGGAACGGACGATACGGGCATATTGGGGGATCGTCACGATCGCGATCGCGAGGATCGCGTTGATCAGACCCGGCCCGAGCACAGTGACAACGGCGATCGCGAGTAACAGGGACGGGAACGACAACAAGACGTCCATGACGCGCATCAGGATGTTGTCGGTCCATCCGCCGAAGAAACCGGAGAGGAGGCCGACGATCGTCCCCCAGAACACCGCGAACAGCACGGCGGCGAACGCTGCGATCAGCGAGATCCGGGATCCATAGACGATCCTGGAGAAGTAGTCGCGGCCGTTGCCGTCGATCCCGAGGATGTGTTGGGGTGTTTCCGGGTCGCACCCCAGCAGATGGATGCACGGCGGATCACGGGGAGCGACTCCCTCATCGAACAGCACCTGGTTCGGATCGTACGGTGCGATGACCGGGGCGAAGACGGCCAGGATCAGCAGGACGGAGAGGAGCGTGAGGCCCACGATCGCCGATTTCTTGCGAACGATCTCGCGTCCCGCTGTGCGCCACAGCCCGCCGGTCGTGGTCGCCGAAACGTCGCCGCCGCTGAGATCGATACGCACCTCGTCCCTGACCTCGTCGGAGGCTTCCATGCTCTCCAGCGGCTGTTCGTCGTGATGGTCGGTCATGACACACGCACCCTCGGGTCGAGGTAGGTATAGAGAAGGTCGACGAGCAGGTTCACGATCACGAAACTCACCGCCACGACGAGCGTGAACCCTTGAACCACCGTGTAGTCACGCGAGGTGATCGCGTCGAACAGGGTCTTTCCAACTCCGGTGAGATTGAAAATCGTTTCAGTGAGGATGGCCCCGCCGAGGAGGAGCCCGAACGAGAGACCGATGATCGTCACGACCGGAAGCATGGCGTTCCGGAGCGCATGTTTGAGCACCACGGTGCGTTCCCTGAGACCCTTCGCCCGTGCCGTACGGATGTAGTCGAGGCCGAGGACGTCGAGGAGCGACGATCGTGTCATCCGTGCGACGATCGCCATCGGGATCGTCGCGAGCGCGACTGCCGGCAGGATGAGGTGCAGGAAGGCGCTTGAGAACACGTCCCACTGGAACGTGACGAGCGCGTTCATCAGTGTGAATTCCGAGAGGAATTCGGTGAATCCGTTCATCGGCAGATGCCACAACTCGTAGAACGGAACGGGGATCAGTCCCGCGTCGAGCTTGCCGGACGGGGGTAACGCCAGAGGCGTGTCGCGTAAGAAGACGGCGAAAATGTATTGCAGCATCAGGCCCAGCCAGAACACCGGCATGGCGACGCCGATGTTGGCGCCGATCATCGTCGCAACGTCGGTCTTGGAGTTGTGGCGGTATCCGGAGACGATGCCGAGCGGTACGCCGACGATCACGGCGATGAAGAGTGCGGCTCCGGCGAGTTCAATCGTCGTGGGGAGTCGCTGGATCAACAGGTCGGTGACGGGAACACCGAAGCGGAACGACTCGCCGAGGTCTCCGGAAGCAATGTCTTTGAGGTAGATGCCGAACTGGACGTAGATCGGGTCGTTCAGACCGTACCGCTCGTTGTAGGCGTCGCAGATTTCATCGGTGGCCCGTTCACCGAGCGCCGCCCGACACGGGTCGCCGGGAATCATCCGTGCGAGTGCGAACACGAGGGCCAGGATCCCGATGATTACCGGGATCGAAGAGATGAAACGGCGGAGTAGGAAACGGCCCATGAGTCAAGAGACTAGAGAAAGATCTGTGGGGTGCAATCGCACCCCACAGATCATCACTCGTTGTCGGTCGATCAGCCTGCGTTGTTCTTGAAGCCGAACAGGGCATCCCAGTACGTGAAGTTGCCATCACGACCGGTGTGGTTCGGGCTGTTCAAGTCCCACTGGGCGTCGTAGCTGGCCACGACGTCGTTGGCGTCGAATGCGCTGCCGTCGTGGAACGTCACTCCCTTGCGGAGGTGGAACGTCCACAGCGTGCCGTCCTCATTCGGCTCGTAGGTTTCGGCGAGAGCGGGAACGACGTTGGTGCCGCCGATCTCGTAGGCGAGGAGCGATTCTGTGATCTGCTCACAGGCACGCAGGCTCTCGCCGTCGGTCTCATCTGCGCAGTACAGGCCGATGGGCTCGGCGTTCTGCATCCACACGAACGTGTCGCGTCCACCCGGATCCATCACAGCGAAGTACTCGTTGCCGAGCGGGCTCGCTTGTGCATTGGTGACGTCGGCACGGTAGCCAACGCCCGAACCGCCGTGGGCGATCGGAACCATCGGAACGTGCTGCTTGATGAGCGCGGTCGCCTTCTCGTAGATGTCGAGACGTGCGGCCGGGTCGGGCGTCGAAGCGCCTTCGTCGAGCAGGTCCCAGATGTCTTCGAAACCGGCGCCGAACTGATCGGACGCGGTCCTTCCAAAGTGGAAGTCGAGGAAGTTGGTGGCGTCCGGATAGTCCGCGCCCCAACCGAGCATGTACATGGTCAGCTCACCGGCGTCGCTGGCGTCGAGGAAGGCCCCGGACTCCATGACTTCGATGTTGACCTTGACGCCGATGTCTGCGAGCTGTGCCTGGATGTCCTGGCCGACGGTTGCCGGCGAGGGCAGGTAGCTGCGGACGACGTCTCGGTAGTTCAATGTCACTTCGAAACCGTCGGGGTATCCCGCTTCGGCGAGCAGCGCCTTGGCGCCCTCGACGTCCTGGTCGTACCACTTGGGCTCCGGCGTGTATCCGAAGATCGGTTCCGGCATGAACTGGTCTGCGACCTTCGAACCTGGTGGGTAGAAGTTGTCGACGATCCGCTGACGGTCGAGCGCCATGCCGATGGCCTGGCGGACCCGCTCGTCGGTGAACGGCTCCTTGTCCCGGTTCATGCCGAGATAGAAGATGTTCGTGCCTGCCCGCTCCTTCAGCTGAAGGTCGGGGGAGTCCGAGATCAGAGCGAAGTCGTCACGGCCCGGGTTGTCGATACCGTCGACGGTGCCCGCCTGGAGTTCGACGAAGCGCTGAGCGGCTTCCGAGCTCCACTTGAACACGAGCGTGTCGGTGATCGCCTGATTGCCCCAGTAGTTGGGGTTCTTTTCCATGACGAGCTGGTTGCCCTTGTCCCACTGCTTGAGCATGTAGGGACCGGTGCCGACTGGTGCGTCCACGAGTGCGCCGCCGCCGCCATTGGCGTCGAGGTACTCCTGCGGGACGATGCCGAACGCAGAGAACGCAACCTTCGCCGGGAATGCGACGTCCTGGGTGCACAACTGGATCTCGACGGTGTTCTCATCTACCGCCTTGATGTAGTTGATGTTGCTGGTGTTCGTCGGGTCGTCGCAATCTGCTTCAACCATCATGCCGGCGAACTCTGCGCCTGCGGCGGTGGTCGTTGTTGCTTCCGTTCCTCCGCTTGCGGCGGTGGTTGTTGTTGCCTCGGTTCCTCCGCTTGCGGCGGTGGTGGTCGTCTCCTCAGAGCTCGACCCACATGCTGCCGCGATGAGTGCCATCACGAAGACGAGGACAAGTAGTTTGCTGAATCGTTTCAAGGGTGCCTCCTTCCCCTGTTTGGGGCCGATCCGCTGGATCGGTCGATTCAACGCTAGTCGTTCGCGAGGGACCAATGTTCCAACAATCGGCGATCGCTCATTCCGCGGGCCCGGGACGCCATATAGGGCGCAGAGAACCCTGGGTTCGTGTCGGGGTAGGGTTTGCGGGTTGCGCGAAGGGGTGCCCATCCGTACGACGATTGTCATGATCACGATCTCGGCGCTGATCTCGGTGCTGGCGTTCGTCGCGACCGTGGCCTTCTGGATCCAGCGATCGGCAGGCGACGAAGCGGCGTTCAGCGCCAACGCTACCGAGGTGCTCGCCATGGACTCTTCGCAGCAGGCGCTAGCGGAACGGTTGATGGACGAGGCGATCGATGCCGTCCCCCTGTTGGCGCTCGTTCGCGGTGCCGGCGAGCAGGCGACGGTCGTACTGCTCGACTCGGGAGCGTTCGACGAGGCGATGAGCCGCGTCATCATCGAAGCGCACCGGCACGTCGTGTCCGGAGAAGAGGGTCCGTTCACCGCCGACCTGACCGACGTGCGTGATGTTCTCGTTGCACCGATCGCCCGTATCTCACCGGACCTTGCGGACCGGATACCGGTCGAAGTGTTCGAGAACGTTGTGATTCTCGACTCCGGGGCTCTGCCGCTCCTCGGATTGCTGGCACGCGGACTCCCGGCGATCGTGATCTTCTCTGCTGCAGCCGCGGTCTTCCTAGCGGTCGCTCTGGTGATGCTGGCGGATCGGCGGTCGATCGCGCTCGTCGCAGTGGGCCTCGCCGTGGCACTCGCAGGTCTCGGAGCGATGGTGTGGGGGACCGTCGGCGGGTCCGTCGCCGCCGACCGTATCGATGACGATCTGACGCGGGTTCTCGTCGTCAACGGCTACGCCGTGATCAGCCCGTGGCTCCGATCGGCTGGTTCCGTCCTCATGGCCATCGGAGCCGTCTTCGCTGCGAGCGGGGTGGTCGTCTTCGCCGCACGGAGAGGAAGCGTCCGGGGTTCGTGATCCCCACGCGAGAGGACGGGCCCACGAACTCTGTCGCGGACCCGTCCTTCTCGTTGTACTCGGCGTTGCTGCTATCCGGTGACGCCGATCGCTTTCAGCCATTCGGCTGCGACGGTCTCCGGATCCTTGCCGTCGATTCCGACGAACTTGTTGAGGGAGATCAGTTCGGCCGTCGTCAATTTCAGCGACACCTTGTTGAGGGTCTCGCCCAGTCCGTCGCCGTAGGCATCGACGATTTCGGTGCGTACGACCGGGGCCAGATTCTCGGCCGGCTGCAGTCCCTTGTCGTCCTCGAGGAGAACGAAGTCCTTCGCGAGGATGGTTCCGTCGCTGGTAAACATGAGTCCGACCTGGATCTCGTCACCTTCGAGGGCGGCGACCGTGATCGGGCCACCGACGTCGAGTGGGCGGAACTCCTGGAAGCTCAGCCCGTATACGCTCTCGAGGCCCTTGAGGCAGAACTCCCGTTCCGGACATTCGGGTGGGCCGCCGAGGACGAGCGTGTCGTTGTACGCCGCCAGGTCCGAGACCTTCGCGACCCCCAGTTCGTCGGCCGTTGCCTTCGTCACCACGAAGCCGTTCTTGTCCTGTGCCGCCGCGTAATCGAGGACCGTGAGGCCCTTCGGCTCCAGGGCGACCCGCAGCGCGGCGTGGGTCTCATCCGAGTCGGATGTTGCTGAGCCGCCGAGGAACGTCAGCATGGTTCCGATGTACTCCGGCACGAGATCGAGCTCTCCGGACTCGAGGGCCGGTTCGTAGATCTCCCGGTTCCCAACGTTCAGTTTCCGTTCGACCTGGTATCCGTCCGATTCGAGCGCCTGTGCGTAGATCTCGGCAACGAGCGCGTTCTCGCTGAAGTTCGCCGATCCGATCGTGATCGTCGGTCCTTCGATGGTTCCACCATCGCCACCCGACCCGCACGCGGCCGCGATGAGCGCGAACGCGGCGATGGCCGCCCCGGCGATGGTTCTGCGGCGTATGTTCCGCATGGGTCTCCTCCCATTTCGTTGTATGTCGATCAACCTAGCGAGAGGAACCCGCCAACGGTCGAAGTTCTTCCCGATTCCTGGGTCGGATCAGGCGACGACGGATTCGACTTCGACCGGGCGGGAGCGGAGCGTCACCGGCACGAGACGGTGCTCGAGCCACCCGAGGAGCACTTCGGTGATGATCGCGAGTCCCGCGACGAGTACCGCTCCGGCGAAGACGGTGACGTTGTCCTGGATCGCGAACCCGTCGACGATGAAACGGCCGAGTCCTCCCCAACCGACGAGCGCTCCGAGGGTGGCGGTTGCGACCACCTGAACGGCGGCGACACGCCCGGCGGCGAGGATCACCGGCGAGGCCATCGGTAGTTCGACCGAGGAGAGCACTTCCCGATCGGTCATGCCCATGCCCCGCGACGCCTCAACCAGATCGGGGTCCACTTCGGCGACACCGGTGTAGGCGTTTGTGAACATCGGTGGCACGGCGAGGAACAGGAGGGCGAGGAACGTCGGCCAGAAGCCGATTCCGAGGCCGAGGCGGATGCTGATCGGCAGGAATAGGACGACGATCGCGAACGACGGGATCGCCCGTCCGATGTTCACGAACGCCACGACGAAGGTCCCGCCGATCCGCCGATGGGCGAGCCAGACGGCCGGCGGGATCGCGAGGATCGCGGATGCTGCGGTTGCGGCCGCCGTGATCTGGACGTGCTCACGGAGACGGTTGAGGATCCCCGACGATCCGAGCCAGTTCGCGGAGTCGGCGAACCACGCGACCACTTGACCGAGGAAGTCGATCACAGCGCAACCCTTCGTCGCGACCACGGCGTGGCGATCCGTTGGATGCCGACCAGGGACAGGTCGACGGCGACGGCGAGGGCGACCGAGACGACGGTGCCGACGATGATCTGGGTTGTACCGATCGGGGAGTAGAAGAGGCTCAGGCCCCTGAGGATGAAGAACCCGAGACCCCCCTGGCCGATCAGGGCGGTCACCGTCACGAGTCCGATCGTCGTGACGGCGGCGATCCTGATCCCGGCGATGATCACCGGGAGGGCGAGTGGGAGTTCCACAGAGAAGAACAAGCCGCGATCCGTGTAGCCCATGCCGCGAGCCGACTCCACCGTGGCGGCTGGGACGGCATCGATCCCAGCGACCGTGTTGCGGATCAGGATCAGCAGCGTGTACGAGACGAGGCCGATCTCGGCCGTGAGGATCGACAGGCCGGTGATGGGCACGAGGAACGCGAAGAGCGCCAGGCTCGGGATCGTGTACAGGAATCCCGTGAACCAGGTAATGGGCGTGTAGGTGCGCCGGAAGCGAAGAGCGATCACCGAGAGAACGAGGCTGATCAGCATGCCGACGAACACGGCGATGCCGGTGAGGATGAGGTGCTCGACGGTTCGATCCCAGATGTCGTCCAGGTGGCCGGCGACCCAGGACCAGGAGAAGAAGCCGTCCGATGCTTGCAGGAAGATCACCGGAGGATCTCGCGACTCACGGCGTCTGCAGTGACGACGCCGAGCATCACCGGTCCGTCGAAGACACCAGCGACCGATGTGTGCGACGACACGATGGCGTCGAGCGCCTCTTTGAGCGATGACTCCGGGGTGAGGCGTGTCTGGAACGCTTCGGTCGGTGCATGTGTGACGCCATCGGTGGGAACGTCGTCGACACGGACCCACCCATCCACGGCCGATCCGTCGCGCACGGCCACCCAGTCGGTTCCGTACTCGCGGGCGGTGGCGACGGCCCGGGCCCGGGAAGCAGAACGTTCCACGACGGGTCCGGCCTCGAGGTCGAGATCCGAGATCGGGATCAGGGAGAGCCGCTTGATGCCCCGGTCCGTTCCGAGGAAGTCGGCGACGAACGCGTTCGCGGGGTCGCGCAGGATCTCGCCGGGAGGACCGTACTGCTCGAGGTGGCCGCCCTCGCTGAGGATCGCGACGCGGTCTCCCAACTTGATCGCCTCGTCGATGTCATGGGTGACGAGGGCGATGGTCTTCTGCAGGCGTTGCTGAAGCGCCAGGAGTTCGTCCTGGAGGTGGGCCCGCACGATCGGGTCGACGGCGCCGAACGGTTCATCCATCAGCAGTACCGGGGGATCGGCCGCCAGTGCCCGTGCCACACCGACCCGCTGCCGCTGGCCGCCGGAGAGCTCCGCGGGGTAGCGATCGAGCATGTCCGGGTCGAGCGCGACGAGCTCGGTGAGTTCGTCCACTCGATCGGCGATTCGCGTCTTGTCCCAACCGAGGAGACCGGGAACGGTGCCGATGTTCTGACGGATCGTGCGGTGGGGGAAGAGGCCGACCTGCTGGATGACGTAGCCGATGCTCCGACGCAGCTCGTGCACGGGAGCCGCCTCGACCGATCGACCGCCGATTTCGATCGTTCCCGCTGTGGGCTCGATGAGACGGTTGATCATCTTCAGCGTTGTCGTCTTCCCGCAACCGGAGGGGCCGACGAGCACGGCGACTTCCCCGCGATCGATGTGGAGATTGAGCCGATCGACGGCCGGGTCGGCGTTGCCGGGGAAGGTCTTCGTCAGGTCTCTGAGGTCGATCATGGACCGTGAACGGCGCCGATGACGGCCCGTACCGCATCGTCGACGGTGTCGGCCAGGATCACGAGAGACCCGTCGGTGCGGAGCTCGTCGGTGAGGAGCGGGACGAGGCGGCGCCACTGCTCTCCGACTGCGACGACCGGTTTGGGCGTCGCCCCGGTGAAGCGGGCCACGTACGCGAGGTTCCATGCGACGAGCAGTTCGGTTGCCGTACCGAGCGATCCGGGGAGAGCGATCGATGCCACCGAGAGATCGACCATCTCATGGATGCGTTCGAGGAGCGACGCGGTCCTCGTCTCTTCGGTCAGATGCGCGTTCCCTCCCGGTCGATCGGGAAACACGTCGGGGACGGTGACACCGATCACCCGGCCGCCCGCTTGGCGGGCACCGAGCGACACGGCTTCCATCAGCCCGGCATACCCACCGGTCGCGACGGCGTAGCCGGCCTCAGCGAGCAGGCGACCACAACGAACCCCATCCTCGTAGACGGGCTCACCGGGGAGCGGCGCGGAGGCCCCGAAGACGGCAACGACATCCATACGAACCGAGGCTAGCGCAGCCCACTCCCCTCCGTCCCGACACGAACCCAGGGTTCTCTGCGTCCCATATGACGTTGTCAGCCCGCGGTTCACGAGGTGTCTCCATTCCGCGGGCCCGGGACGCCATATACAAAGCAGAGAACCCTGGGTTCGTGTCGGGGAGGGGTAGGGTCGCCGGCATGGAACCACCGATCGCGAAACGCCGACCGACCGAACGCAACCTCCACGGGGAAACCGTCGTCGACAACTACGCATGGATGAAGGACCGGGGCGATCCCGAGGTCCTCTCCTATCTCGACGAGGAGAACGCGTACACCCGGGCGATGACCGACCATCTTTCCTCATTGCGGGATGAGATCTTCGTCGAGATCAAAGAGCGGACACAGGAGACCGACCTCGCCGTCCCGGCGAAGCGCGGCGACTATTGGTACTCGACGCGAACCGAGGAGGGGCGCCCGTACGGGATCTGGGTACGCATGGCCGGTGGACCGGACGGGCCCGAGACGGTGCTGCTCGATGAGAACGAGGCCGCCGAAGGGCACGACTACTTCCGACTGGCGAACTTCTCGGTGTCGCCGGACGCAGGGATCGTCGGCTACAGCGTCGACACCGACGGCGGCGAGCGCTACACGACTCGTTTTCGCACAGCCGCGACGGGAGAGGTGCTCGACGACGAGATCCCCGGCACCTACTACGGGGCGGCTTGGGCCTCGGACTCTCTGCACTACTTCTACACGGTCACCGACGCAGCGATGAGGCCCTGGCAGGTGTGGCGACATCGGCTCGGCACGCCGGCATCGGACGACGCACTCGTCTATCAGGAAGATGACGACCGCTACTACCTATCGGTCCGACGCTCGCGCAGCGGCGATTTCATCTTCATCGATCTGGGATCTGCCGTGACCGGCGAGGTTCGGTTCATCCCTGCCGACGATCCGGAGGCGGAGTCGGTTCCGGTTCTCCCCCGGATCGAAGGAGTGGAGTACGCGGTCGATCATCGCGGTGACGAATTCTGGATCGTCACGAACGACGGAGCGCTCGACGGCCGTCTGGTCCGGAGGTCGGTCGCCGGTGGAGACACCGTCGAAGTCGTCGGCCACGAACCGGGTTCGAAACTGGCGCACCCCGATTGCTTTGCAGATCACATCGTCGTCTGGGGACGACACGAGGGGCTGCCTGCCGCCCTCATCGTCGACCCCGACCGCGGCGAGTCGGCATATCTGAGCTTCGGAGAGGTTGTCTATCAAGTTGGGCCGGGGGCCAACTACGAGTTCGACACACCTCTCCTCCGGTACGGGTATGAGTCGCCGGTCACGCCGCCATCGGTCTTCGACCACGACGTGGCCACCGGCGAGCGGACGCTGCTCAAGCAGAAGACCGTGCTCGGCGACTATGACCCCGCCGCGTACTCGACGGCCCGTGAATGGGTTGAGGCGGCCGACGGTGCTCGTATTCCGGTCTCAGTCGTTCGGCGTGCGGACACGCCCGTCGACGGGTCGGCGCCGCTCTTCGTGTATGCCTATGGGGCGTATGAGATCTCGATGCCCGCCCGATTCTCGATTCCCCGCCTGAGCCTTCTCGACCGGGGCGTCGTCTACGCGATCGCTCATGTGCGCGGAGGCGGGGAGATGGGCAAGACCTGGTACGAACAGGGGAAGCTCGGCCACAAGATGAACACGTTCACCGATCTCCTCGACGCGACCCGCCATCTCACCGACCGCGGCTACGGCGATCCCGGTCGCGTCGCGATCCGCGGGGGCAGCGCGGGTGGTCTCACCATCGGTGCAGCGGTGAACCTGGCCCCCGATCGTTTCCGCGTCGCCGTTGCGGAGGTGCCGTTCGTCGACGTCATCAACACCATGCTCGACGAGACACTGCCGCTGACGATCGTCGAGTGGGAGGAGTGGGGGAACCCCGCCATCGAAGAGCAGTACCGGTGGATGCGATCGTACGCGCCCTACGAGAACGTCGGCGAAGGGGCCTACCCCGCGTTGCTCATCACCGGAGGACTGAACGATCCGAGGGTCCAGTACTGGGAGCCCGCGAAGTGGACTGCGCTGCTGCGAAACTCGTCGATCGGGGAGCGACCCGTTCTCTTGAAGATGGAGATGGGCGCAGGGCACTTCGCACGATCCGGCCGCTACGACGCATGGCGAGACGAGGCGTTCGTGCTGGCGTTCGCTCTCGACGAGTTGGGAGTCGTCGACGGGTAGGCATTGGCGACGGCCATCGGGTTACTCGCAGTTGAACGTCACATCCGTCTCCGTCGCCTGGATCGGATCGACGGTCTCTGCGACGATGAACCTGCCGCTGCCGTGCGCACAGTCGCCCCGGTCGCGCTTCCACACCTTCAACAGGACGACCCTGTCGATGCCGGCAGCACCCGGAAGATCTCCGATCCCCACATCACGAATCTCGTCGTTGACGAGTTCGATGATGTCCGGAGTGTGGAGCGCCGCGCGTTCCCGTTCGAGATCGGCGATCGCCTCCTTCTTCCTCGTGCTCCCCATACGGGACAGCACCACCGTCGCGACCAGAAGGAGGATGACGCCCACGATGACGAAGCCGATCATCCCTCTCTCCTCGCCCTGCCGTAGGCATCGACGTACCGCTTGAGATCATCCTCCCCGACGTAACTCCCGACGTCGACCTCGATGACCTCGAGGATCTCCGAATCCGATGCGTTCTCCATGCGGTGCACCTCACGGGCCGGGATGAACACCGACTCATGCTCCGGGACGAGGCGGGTCGTCTCGCCGATGCGTATTCGTGCCGTTCCGCGCACGACGATCCAGTGTTCGGAGCGATGCTCATGCGTCTGCAGGGAGAGCTTCTCCCCGGGCTCGATCCTGAGCCGGAGAACCCGGTACCCGGGACCGGCGGCGAGCGTTGCGAAACCTCCCCATGGACGGACGTCGCACCCGTCGGTCACTACTTCCGATCGCCCTTCGGCTTTCAACCGATCGACGATCGCCTTGACATCCTGTGAGCGGTCGCGGCGGCTGACCAGCGTTGCGTCCGGGGTGTCGATGATCACGACATCGTCGACGCCGATCGCCGCGAGAAGACGGCCGTTGCTCCTCAGGTAGCTGTGCTGAACGTCGAGCATCTCGACATCTCCGACGACGACGTTTCCATCCCCGTCGTGCTTGCCGATCTCCCACAGGGCGCCCCATGAGCCGACATCGCTCCAGCCAGTGTGGATCGGTACAACGGCGGCGGCGTCCGTCCGCTCCATCACGGCGTAGTCGATCGAGATCGAGGGGGCCTCGGCGAACGCCCCGGCATCGAGTCGGATTATGGAGTCGTCCCGTTCCGCCTTGTCGACGGCGGCCCTAGTCGCTTCCAGTACGTCGGGGGCGTGGGCGGCGAGTTCATCGAGGAAGCGTGAGGCCCGGAACATGAACATGCCGCTGTTCCAGAGATAGTGGCCGCTCGCGAGGTACTCCTCTGCGGTAGACGCATCGGGTTTCTCCCGAAACTCGGTGACGGTGCGTACACCGTCGGCGAGTCGCTCACCGAAACGGATATATCCGTATCCGGTCTCCGGTCCGGCGGGTTCGATTCCGAAGGTGATGAGGTATCCGTTGTCGGCAAAACCGGCGGCGAGCGCAACCGCCTCCGTGAACGCCTCTTCATTGCGGATGACGTGATCGGCTGGCATGACGAACAGGATCGGGTCGGCGCCATCTCTCGTGAGGTGCAGGGCCGCTGCTGCGGTCGCCGGGGCGGTGTTCCTGGCGACCGGCTCGAGGATCACGGGCGCTTCACGATGTCCGGCGAGGGCGAGTTCCCTGCGGATCCCCGGCTCGTGATCCTCGTTGCACACGATGAGTGGCGTTCCGCTGTCGTTGAGCGCATCGGATCGTTGCACGGTCGTGAGGAACATCGTTCGGTCGTCGACGAGGGGGAGGAGTTGCTTCGGCTGTTTGCTTCGCGAAGCCGGCCAGAGTCGGCTTCCCGATCCGCCTGAGAGGATCACGGGGGTGATGGATCGATCGGTCATGGGAGCAATGTATCGGTTCGCCGGACCAGCGCCAACCCGTGGGTCATGAGGACGGCCGCCAGTCGCGGTCTGGTAGCTGCGTCGGCTCCATGAGATGGCCTGCATCGATGCGGGCGTCACCGGTCCCGAAGAAGGTCAAGCGATCACCCGGTTCGACCCGTGTATTGCCGTGGGGGATGAGCACCTTCGTGCCACGCCGGATCGAGACGAGGATCGCCCCTTCGGGCCACGGGATGTCCTTGATCGCTTCGTTCGCAATCGGCGATGCAGTCACGACGGTGGACTCGAAGAACGCGGCATCCGGCTGCGACCGGAGGCGAACGCGCTCCCGATAGAGTGCGCGGCCGGTCGCCGTTCCGAGGGCGTGGTGATAGGCGCGCACCACGGATTCCCGGCGGAACATGCCGACGAGGCGGGTCGGGTCGGCGTCTTCGACGACGGGAAGCCGCCCCAGACCGAACGACGCCATTCGCGCGAGTGCAGCCGAGACCGGCATTCCGGGGGTCGTCGTGATGGGCTTCGTCGTCATGACGTCGCTCACGGTGAGATCGGCTGCGTCTTCGCCGGCTCCCTCCAGGTCGCTCAAACCGACGACGCCGATGAGTTGACCATCTTCGACGACGGGCAGTCCGTGGTGGTGGTGCCGATCGAACATCTCGGCCAGTTCGGGCAGCGACATCGACGGGGTCGCGGTCTCATCGGTGATCGTCATCACATCGCCGACGTCGACGGTGTCGAGGAGGTCGATGTCCTGCATCGTTGGGAGATGGATTCCGGCGCGTGTCAGGGCGATCGTGTACGCCGAGTCCGAGTGGAGACGATCGCCCAGGAATGTCGCGAGCGCTGCGCCGAGCATCAGGGGAAGGACGAGGCCGTAGTCGCCGGTGATCTCGAAGACGATGATGACCGACGTGAGCGGCGCACGGGCCACCGCTGCGAATGTGGCCGCCATGCCGACGACGGCGAAGGCACCCGGATCGATGCGAGACAGGGTCCAGACGGGATCGACCAGGTTCGCGAACCCGGCACCAATCGATCCGCCGATGAAGAGCGCGGCCATGAACGTGCCGACGGAGCCGCCGCCGGCTCGGGTGAGCGACGTCGCGACGATCTTCAGGACGGCGAGCAGGAACAGGGACCACCAGATGAGTTCCGTATCGCTCGTTGCGGCGAGGAGGTCCGATAGGAATTGCTGGCCGGTTCCGAGCGCGAGTGGCTCACCGATGCCGATGGTGGCGACGCCGAGACCGGCACCGACGGGGATGAGCCATCCGGGGAGGCGCGCCGGGAGGCGGAAGCCGCTCGTCTTCTCCAACACGCGGAGGAAGAGGACGCCGAAGAGGACGGCCACGAGTGCCAGGGCTGCGAAGAGAACCAGCTGGCGGGGGTCGTGGAGTTCATGGGCGGGTGACGTGAGGATGCTCTCCTGGCCGATGAGGAGATGTGTCGTGACGGCGGCGATCACGGACGTGATGACGATGGCGTTCAGGTGGCGGACCGAAAACGACCGGAGGATCACCTCCATGGCGAAGAGCATTCCGGCGATCGGGGCGTTGAACGACGCTCCGATTCCCGCTCCCGCCCCCGCCGCGACGAGGCTCCTCACATGATCCTGCCCGAAGCCGGTGTATCGGGAGAACGACGACCCGATCGCACCGCCGATGAGGGCGATCGGCCCCTCACGCCCTCCGGAACCTCCGGCACCCAGAGTTGCCGCTGTGGCGATGATCTTCGTCGGGATGAGCCGGGTCGGCATATACCCGCCGTGGAGCCCGGCGGCGACCATCGTCTCGGTCACACCGCCGCTTGCGACGCCGGGTCCAAAGCGGCGGTCGAGACCCCAGGCGATCAGCAGGCCGGCCGGAATCGCTAGGAGCAGGAACCACTTGCCCCATCCGAGGAGGTCGTCGACGGTTCCGAAGATGTCGTGTGCATACTTGATGGTCCACACGAGAATCGCGGCGCCGAGGCCGACGAGAACGCCGAGGACGAACGCCGCGAGTAGAAAAGCCGCCGTGCCGCGTTGTGTGAAGATATGTGAGATCCACCGGCGGAACTTCGGCATGGCCGCAACGGTACTGCAAACGCGCACCGATGGTCCTCTGCTGCGCGACGGCCGGGTTTTCGTTGTTCGCGATCGAATGAATAGGCTGAGCGGCCACACGGCGTGAGTCCGATGAACGATCCAGGAGGATCAGATGAAGTTCCGTCCCCTCGTCGACCACGAGACCGGTGAGCGGTATCTGCCGGTTGCTAAGCGCGGAGATGCGCTGCTCCATGATCGTTTCCTGAACAAGGGGGCATCGTTCAGTCGCGAGGAGCGTCGGGCGTTCGGTCTGCGCGGCCTTCTCCCGGATCACATTCCGACGATCGGAGAACAGCTCGCGCGTGTGCAGACGCAGATCGATGCCAAGGTCACGGATCTCGACAAGAACATCTACCTCAACAGCCTGATGGATCGCAACGAGGTGCTTTTCTACCGCTACATCCTCGATCATCTCGAAGAGACGGTTCCGATCATCTACACGCCGACCGTCGCGGCCACCTGCAAGCATTGGAGCCGCCTCTACCGGGCAGCGCACGGCTTGTACATCACGCCGCGTGACCGGGGACACGTGGCCGAGGTGCTCCTTGCCAGCGCTGTCGAGCAGCCGCCGGTGATCGTCGTCACCGACAACGAACGGATTCTCGGAATCGGAGATCAGGGAGCCGGCGGACTCGGCATCCCGATCGGCAAGCTCTCTCTTTACACGGCTGCCGCCGGGATCAGCCCGGCGAGATGCCTCCCTATCTCGATCGATGTCGGCACCAACAACGCCGAACTCCTCGAAGATCCGCTCTACCTCGGGTATCGAGAGCCGCGGCTTCGCGGCGAGCCGTACGACGAACTGATCGAAGAGTTCGTGCACGCGGTCAAGGAGGTCTTCCCCGATGCGCTTCTCCAGTGGGAGGATTTTGCGAATCTGACGTCGTTCGACAATCTCGAGCGGTACCGGGATTTCCTGCCGTCGTTCAACGACGATATCCAGGGGACCGCTGCGATGGTCGTGTCGGGCCTCATCAGCGCAACCCGCCAGATCGGGGGGACGCTGACCGATCACCGGATCGTGATCGCCGGCGCCGGATCCGCCGGATACGGGATTCGCGAGCAGATTGCCCGGGCGATGGCGGATGCCGGCATGGACATCGACGAGGCGAGAGCGCGGCATTACGTCCTCGACAGCAGGGGTCTTGTAGTCGACGACCGGCGCAACCTGACGCCCGTCAAGAAACGCCTTGCAACCCCGGTCGGCGAGATTGCCGACTGGGACACGGAGGCAGGTCTGCCGTCGCTGACGGAAGTCATCCGGTACGTGAAGCCGACTGTGCTGATCGGCGTGTCGGGAACTGCCGGGCTGTTCGGTCGGAAGGCGGTTCAAGCGATGGCGGCGGAGGTCAATCGCCCGATCATTCTCCCCCTGTCGAACCCGACTGCGAATACCGAGGTCACACCGAAGTCGGCAATCACATGGACGGAAGGCCGTGCGATCGTGGCGACCGGCAGTCCGTTTGCACCGGTCAAGTACAAGGGCGTAGAGCATCGGATCGGCCAGGCCAACAACGTGTTCATCTTTCCCGGGATGGGACTCGGCGTCATCACCGTGCGGGCGAAGAAGGTCACGGATCACATGTTCCTGGCCGCCGCATATGCGCTTGCCGACGAGGTCGACGATGAGCTGCTCGCGGCCGGCCAGATTTATCCGGACATCTGTGACGTTCGGGAGGTCTCGCGCAAGGTCGCGAGCGCTGTGGCCCGTGCGGCGATCGAGGACGGGGTGGCCGAGCCACTCGACGATCTCGAGAGTGCGATCGACGCCGAGATGTGGACTCCCGAGTATCTCCCGTACCGGCCTGCAGGCGACTGAACCAAGCGAGCTATGAAACCGTCGCGGTGACTGGGACTGCGACGAGCGTCATCCTGAAGATGGTCTCGTGGCCGTCGTGGTCGTAGACCAGGTCTCCGCCCATGTGGCGGGCGAGGCGGCGTGACACGGTGAGGCCGAGTCCTACGGAAGCGGTTGTGCCCTCGCGCTGTCGTGCCCTCGTGTACGGCTCGAATATGGCGGCGCGGCTCGAGGGGGCCAATGGCTCTCCGTCGTCCCGCACCTCGAGAATCCCGTTGGGTCCATCGCTGTCGATGATCACCCGGGCGTTCGGTCCTCCGTAGCGGCGTGCGTTCGTGACCATGTTGCGGATGATCTGGCGGACGCGGTGGGGATCGGCGATGACCTCAGGGTGTCCGTTCACCTCCACGGGGATGTCGGGATCGATCGCGTGGGTGACCGCCTCCGCTTCCACCGACAGGTCGACGGGTCTCGACTCCACGATCAGGTTGCCGGCGTCGGCGCGGGCTGCAACGAGGAGGTCCTCGACGATGCGCGATGCTTCAAGGCTCTGATCGGCGACCAGACCGAGAAGTTCGCTTCTCTCGGCGTCATCGATCAAGCTGCTTTCGTCGCGCAACTCCTGGGCGATCCCCACCACCGCCGTGAGCGGCGTCCGTAATTCGTGAGAGATGGTCGCGACAAACTGGCTTTGAGAGTCGATGAGGCGCTGCAACTTGCGTTCCGCCTCCCGTTGACGCGTGACGTCGATGATCGCGACGGTGACGTTGCTCAGGTCGCGCTCACCATCGACCACAGGGGCGCTCCACACCAGGAGAGCTTCGATCGGCCGTCCCGTCATCGTGAGCCCGCCCTTGAGTTCGACCGAAACCTTCTCTTCACCGTCGGCTGTTGCGAGGAACTGGGGAATGAACGATTCGAGCGCACCCCTCGAGAACGTTTCCATCCCGAAATTGCCGAGGAGAAGGACACGGTCGGGGGCTTCCGTGAGCAGGAGGGCGGCTTCGTTCACGTCGGTGACGGTCACGAGAGCGGCGAGACGCCTGACCTCTTCCGGGTTGGACTGCAGATACCCCTCGAGGTTCGAAACGCCGGCAGTCGTCAGTGCAGAGAGCTCGCTTTCCACAGCCGTGAAATCCTCCTTCCACAGCGAGATCGGTGCATGCTCGAAGAGGTTGCGGTACCGCTCTTCCCTCCGGCCGAACTCTCTGCGCACTCCGGCGAGGAGCGTTGCACCGAACGCGACGGCGACGGTCCCGGTGATCGCCTGGAGAGCCGGTACCTCGGCGGCGCCCCACTCGATCAGGTTGATGAAGATCAGGATCGAGTAGCCGGCGATGTAGACGATCGCCAGCCGTTGTGGGACGAAGAGTGCGCCGATGATTCCGACGATTGCCAGCGGGAGGATGGCCAAGTGGGCGAGGGGGTCGAAGGGGAGCAGATAATTCTGGACGGTGATCGCAAGGGCGATGCTGAGGAGGATCGGCAGGATCCGCGGCGCGTGGCGTCTGAGCATCGCTAGTCCTGCGATCGCGACCAGGGTCGGTCCGATGGCTCCGAGGGCGGTCGTTTCGTTGCCGCTGAGCAGTCCACTGATGACGAAACCGGCGGAAGCAGTCGCGGCGAGCACCGTAGCCAGTTGAACTAGCGACCGTTCGATGGCGAACGGAAGTTGGTCGTAGCTCGGATGCATGCATATTCATCGGCAGGAAGCCGGCGAAAGTGAAGGAAGAAGGGGGGGAGATTCGATCGATTTTCTGCTCAGCCGTCGCGCTGGACGGTGAAGAGTTCTGGACTCGATCCCTCGCTCACCGTGACATATGATCCGTCGGCGAGGAACGCGATGGATTCTCCCTGGATCTCTTCCGGGCTCGGCGCTTGGCAAGGGTCCGCGGCGAGTGCGTCGGCGACTGTTCCGCCGGGGGCAAGATGCCACATCCAGACGGAGGTGTAACCCCGGAACGCAATCGTGGATCCGTCCCAGGAGAGATCGGCGCCGCTCACCTCCGCGCCGAGATCGAGCACGGTGACAAGTTCGAGCGTTTCAACCGTCGATCGATCGACCGTGGCGTCGCCGCGGTAGACCCGCGCTTCGTCCCGATCCTTCGTCACGATGTAGATGGAGTCGTCGGCAACGAAGAGTGCCTCTGCGTTGTAGACGCCGTCTGGGTAGGCGTACTCGAGAGCCACCGCTCCGTCGATTGTGCCGTCGAGGGCGAACGGGTCCGGTTCCCGAACGCGATACACCGTGATTTTCCCGCCGCGGATGGCGAAATTGTCGCCGATATCGCCGACGTAGAGCATCGACGTCTCCGGATCCGATCCCGGTCCGGCCGCCATGTCTTCCCAGTCGAACGCGAGGGCGCCGGCGATGTCGAATCCACCCATATCGCTGCCGTCGGGGCCGATCGCGTAGATTCGCGCACCGTCACGGGAGTCGTTGTGGGCCCACAGGACTCCCGGCCGGGTACGGCTTGCCGCCATCCCGGATGTCTCGACGAGTTCGGTTGAGGCGACGGTGCCTGTCGCTGTGACCGTGGTGTACGGGTCGCAGGCCGTGGTTCCCGGGGGCAGCGTTGCCGGTGAGGGCGCCGTTGTTGAAGTCGTTGCGTCTTCCTGCTGTGTCGTCGGCGGCGCCTCAGTAGCTGTGTCGGATGGAAGGGTCGAGACGTCGGCGACCGTCTGGGTCGTCGTGGTGGATGCCGGGGGTGATGCGTCGTGGCGCGTTGCCATGAGCGTCAGCGCGACTGCGATTGCAGCAGCCGCGATGACGAGCAGGGTGATCAGCGATCGGCGTTCCACCGTTGCAGGGTACGGTGATCGCCGCGATGCCGGTAAGTGCTCTGTCCACAGACGTTCGCGGCGTTCTGCCGGCCAGGAACCCCGCTCGCGGCGTTCTCGTCCTCGACGCATTCACGAATGCGCCTTCGTCCTGCGGCCTTGCGAGCGGTGCCCCTGACTCGGCATCGACACCGCGACCGTCCATGGACAGAGCACTCAGTCGGCCAGCATGCGCAGAGCGATCGCTTCTCCGAGGATGCCGTGTTCGAGGTCGGCGAGGCTCAGACTCTCGTTCGGCCCGTGGATCTGGCTCCCCGGATCCATCACACCGGTCAGCAGGATCGACGCATCGGGATACGCCTCCTCGAACGCGGCGACAAACGGGATCGATCCACCGACACCGATCTCGACCGTGTCGTGACCGTACGCGATGCGGAACGCCTCCTTGAAGATGAGCGACGCCTTGTCCGTCGCGTTCAGATCGAACGCAGCCCCGAGCGCCCCCGGCGTGACTGTGATTTCGGCGCCCCACGGGACGGCGTTCTCGAGGTGGGCGACGAGCGCATCTTTGGCGGCCTCGGGGTCCTGGCCGGGGGCGAGACGCATGGAAACCTTCGCCCGTGCAACCGGAACCAGTTGGTTGATCGCGTGACTGATGGGCGGGGCATCGATTGCGAGCACTGCGATTGCCGGCTTGTGCCACAGACGGTCGGTGAGGGCGCCCTCACCGAGAAGTCGGAGGCCGTCGACGGTTCCTGCCTGCTCTCGAAGTTCGCTTTCGGAGAGATCAAGGCCAGTGCCTTGCGTCGATACGAGGCCCTCGATAGCCACGTTCCCGCTGTCGTCGTGGAGGGAAGCGATGACCCGGGACATGGCCGTGATCGCATCGGGGATGGGACCGCCGAACATGCCGGAATGGACGGCGCTCTCCAGGGTCCGCACTTCGATCACGCAGTCGACAAGACCCCGGAGCGACGTTGTCAACGCGGGGACGCCGACGCCCCAGTTGCCGGCGTCGCCGATGACGATCACATCGGCTTCGAGGAGTTCCTTGTTCTGTTCGAGGTATGCCTCGAGGTTCGCCGAGCCGATCTCCTCTTCGCCTTCCATGAAGATCTTCACTCCGACCGGCACCTCACCGCCGAACGCGCGAACGGCCGCGAGATGCATCACGACGCCGCACTTATCGTCGGCCGTACCCCGGCCGAGGAGGCGTCCGTCACGCTCGATCGGATCGAACGGCGTCGAATCCCATTCTTCATCCGGTCCCGGAGGCTGGACATCGTGATGGGCATAGAGCAGGACGGTCGGGGCCCCCTCCGGTGCCGGGATCTCCCCGTAGACGGCGGGATGGGCCCCCTCGATTTCGAGGAGGTGGACGTCGCTGAAGCCGGTCGCTTCGAGCAGTGACACGATCTTTTCGGCGGAGCGTCTGACCTGTCCCGGGTCGAAGCCGGGGGCGGAGACGGACGGGATGCGGACGAGCTCCTCGAGTTCGGCGCGTGCCTGTGGAAAGCCGTCTTTGACTGCGGATGCGAGATCGGTATGCATGTCGACAAGTATCAAGTACGCGGCGTCGAGTAGCAAGTCCGAACCGATCGCGGGGCCATCGTCGCGTCGGGAGTGTGGCGAGGGTTCTTGGGGATGGTGGCTCGTCGGGGTACGGTTCTCGTGCTGGCCGGAGCGGGCGGACCCACCGGAGGTGGATCCGATGAAGACCGACATGGCCGTCATCATGCGGCGCCTGGCCGAGGTTCCCGCCGTCAAAGGCAATGTCCGCAGTCCAGGTAGGGGTTCGGGCAGCGGCCCGGGAATCTCGCGTTATCAGCGACGATCGGCGAACCTGAGTGAACGGGATTGCTCTGTCGAACTGACGGACGGTGGGGATGTCCGGTTCGATCTGACCGGAAGCTGAGCGCCCGCATCCCATAGAATGTTGACCATGGGCGGCCAACGACAGGAGCAGCGCTTCCCGCGCGACGAGGTTGGTGACATCATCGACATCGCCGCGCGGCTCGATGAACTCGTTGACGATCCGATCGATCAAGGCCTCACCCTGGAGCAACTCTTCCACGTCGCCGACGAGGTCGGCATTTCGCGCGACGCCGTTGAACGCGCGATCGTCGATCAGACGCGGAGAAAGGCATCCGATCGACGGGAAGCAAGGAAGCGGGTACGCCGCCGGATGCGCTTCATCCGACACGCCATGGTGTTTGCCGTCGTGATATCGGCACTTCTCCTTATCGACGTGTTGAACGGTGGCGGCTGGTGGTTCTACTACGTCGCGGCGCTATGGGGCGCCGTGCTCGCGATTCAGGGCATGCGATTCCTGACGAGAAGGAGAGGTCCCCTCGAGCAGGCGATGCTCGAACGAGAGGACTGACTACGCGAATCGAGTTGGTTCGCGGAGGGACCCGGAGGCTCCCATCGATCCGGCGAGCTGCGCCGGAGTCGCGACGGGAAGCCGGATGATGGTCGTGCTCCAGCCGAGGGTCCGCGTCGCTGCGACCGTCCCCCCTTGACTCTCGACGAGCGCGGGCACGATCGTCCTCGAGAGGGAGCCTTCTTCGTCGAGCACGCCTCCGGCCCTCACATTCACGTGCTGGTGTCGAGGCCGATCGTCCGCGATTGACAAGATCCCGATCCCGTTTCGTTCGGCGACGTCGACTCTCGCTCTCGTGGCGCCACCATCGGTTGCGGTGTGGAGGATGTCGAGCAGGGCGATCCTGATCGTCATCGGATCACCCCAGACCGAAGTCTCGTTCGTGTCGACCGAGATCTCGAGCGATCCGTGGCGCAGCATTGCCACAGCACGTTCCGTTTGGTGATCGAGCGACACCACCGATTGCCGCGGCTGATGAGTGCCCGCATTGAATTGGGCGGTTGCTGCGAGGTTGCCGGTCATCCGGACGAGGTCGACGGCGTCGCGCGAGAGCGCGCCGAGCAGCTCCCGCATGTTGTCGGTCTCCCCGTCGCCTGCCACGTTGAGTCGCGTGGCAAGGCTCGACGCGGCAAGGACCAGGGCACGCATTTCGTCGGTGAATCGAGCGAGGCGACGTTCCATCGTCCGCTTTCCGACACGTTCGTCTTCGAGCTCCTCCTCGAGACGTGAGATCTGGCTCCTCGACGTGCTTCGCCCCGTCGCTCGGGCACCTGCGGCGACGACGGGGATCATGACTCCGAGCGCGACGATGGAACCGATCCGATGCGCCCCGTTTGCGGTCAGTGCGAGAGCGACGAGGACGGTGGCGATCGCTACCAGGAGCAGTCCTGAAGCGAGCGGTGATGCTCGGGCGGCTTGTTTCGTTTCGTGGTTCATGTTCCTGCGTCCTCACGAGTGGAATCGGCAGGACCGCAACCCGCACTTGAAGGTGGTTCTTCGGTCTCCACGTGGGGCTAGTCACCTGTCGGGGTGTTGGCCCGCAGGTCCCGGCTCAGCGCCAGATCTCGCCGAAGTCGACCGACTGCAGCCAGTAGGCCCCGGGCTGTCCGCTGCGGCTGCGATACCACGTAGTCTCCGTGTCGCCTGTGTGGCGGGCGGACACCATCGGGCGCGGAAACCAGGTCCCGTTGCCGTGCGAAGCATTGGATAGGACGGCGAAGCGAAGGCCCGCCGTGATGCCGATCGCACCGCTCGACCGGGTCTCGGGACCCAATGCCCCGTCCACCGTCGCCGTTCCGCTCGTGTCGTTGCGCCCAATCGATCCGTCGGCCATGAACCGGTAGTCGACATGGAGGCGGGGGTGTGTGTGGACATAGACGTCGGCCCGGCGCGACCCGACGTAGTGCGCTCCGACTGCGACCTGGGTCTCGACACCGTTCTGGTGTACGCCGTCGCCGAGGGTGAAGACCTGACCCTCCCAGCCGTTCCCGAGCCCCTGCTCCCAGGTGTTGCCGTACGCCAGCACGAACGTGTTGTCGCGATCAACGGCGGTGATGGGCTGTGTTGTGTACTCGTTCGTCGAGTCCGCCCCGTTGCCTCCGTCGGATCCGTCGACCAAGACCCGCTGGATCGTCCATTCGGTCCCCCACTCCACGACATAGATCGTGAACGTCGTGTCACCGGCGAGATTGCCGTTCTTGTTGCGACGTTGGAGGTTGATCGTTCCAGATCCGGTCGGCCAAAGGCGTGACCACGCCGATGCGTGCTCTTTCGCATTGAGGGCGGATGTCTCAACTCCTCCGCCATAGATCCCGCCGTACAGTCCGACTTGATCGATGTTGCTCCATCCAGGTGAGCTGGAACCGGCGGCTTCGGTCGTCGAGCCACCCATCGTTACGGACACGACATCGAGGAGACGGAACCCGGCCGTGCCGTTGCTGTCGAGGCTCTCGATGACCGTCACCTGGCCCTGCCACGACATCAGGGATCCCTGGGGGCCATCGGCGGTCTGTCGATGGAGCCGCAGGATGTCTTGGGCGGTCGTGACGCCGAAATTGCCGTGAGGATCACCGGCGACCCGCGCATAGTCCGAGGACGGAAATCCGCCCTGTGAAGTGACGTTGCTGTTCCACGCCCCACCCCGCATGACGACGAAGTAGTCGTCCGAGAGGGCCTGCTGGAGTTGCAGGTCATAGGTCGTGCCGGTGAAGACGTTCTCGTCGATCTCGTAGGTCGTCACCCGGATCGGCTGACGTGTCGTGAACACGTTGGAGCCGTTGCTCGTGGCATGCACGAACGACGCGCCGGCGGTCGGAAGAGCCGCCAGCATGCCGAGCAGGAGACCAATCGCTGCGACCGTGACCCTCGACTTCATGGAGAACTCACCTCGAGATCACGGTTGGTCGCATCATCGCCTTCCGCCCAAGGGTCGCATTCGATCGACGTGGCGCATCTGGCGGTGAAGACGCCGGCGCCGACGGCGGCGATGATCATGATCGCGAGAAGCCATCGACCTTCGGCGAGCCAGACCCTGAGAAGTCCGACGTACGGGACGACCCAGCGTCCGACGCCTCTGACATTCTCGGGGGGAATCGGGGTGACGTCGTCGATGCCGTTGGCATCGCCTCTGGTGATGTAGTTGCCGTCGGCGTCGGTACCGACGATACGGTGTGTGACAAGGTCGCCTCGCGCGGGATCCTCAAACACGACGATGGTGCCGTCGGCGATGGCGGTGTTGTCGTGGTCGACGGCGATGACGGCGTCGCCTGGGTGGAGTCTCGGCATCATCGAACCGGATGTGATGGCGACCGTTGTGGCTCCGGGGATCACGATCGGAATGATTGCCACGACGGCGAGCGTGCCGAAGATCACGAGGGCCACGATCGCGACGACTCCCAGGTAGAACCTGGCCTCGTCTCCGCGCTTCGTGGCTGCGCGACTGCCCCCGGGATCCGGTCGGCCCGGATCCCGGGAGAAATCTCGTCGGTCTGCGATAACCGTCATTGGCGTCTTGCGTCGATCTGCCGCCTAGTTGCTGGTCGCGGTCCAGGTGAACGCTGCAGTTGCGTTCGTGCCCTGTAGAGCGTTGTCCCCCGTGTCGGAACCGGTGCTGGTGAACGTCCAGGCGACGTTGTAGTAGTACGTCGTGCCGGCGGATGTGGCGGTCCAACTTCCGGCATCGTTCGTGAAGGTATCGAGTCCACCCGTGTAGACAGGCGTCGTTGTGCCGTCTCCGCAGGTCGTTCCATCCGACTTGTCGATCACGACATCAATCGCTGTTTCGAGACCGGTGCTTCCCGTCGTGTCGATGGCCGAGAGAACGACGTCGGAGCTGACGGTTCCGTTGTAGATCACGCCGATACATGCGTCGCCGGTATCGCCGGGCTTGAGCGGTCCCTCGGTGAACATCGCCGTTCCGGGCTGGTGGTCGTCGGTGAGAACGACGGTGCCGGCGTCCCAGGCGTTGTTGGGATTCGACGTCGTATCGGTGAACGCTGCTCGCGATACGGTCATGATCATCATCATGGCGAGCAGGACGCCGCCGATCACAGCGGTCGCTTTGAGTGTGGTTGCTCGGGTCATCGCAGATCCTCTCATGGGGTCTTGGCAATTTACGAAATGTTGTATCGGGTGATTGCCGCCGCGCTTGAGGCATCAATCCCATTTGAGTCGATCGGACTAGTCCCCGACACGAACCCAGGGTTCTCTGCTTTCTATATGGCGTCTCCAGCCCGCGGAATAGAGGAGGTCGTGAAGGCCGGGCGAGCCGCGGGCTCACAACGCCATATACAGGGTCGAGAACCCTGGGTTCGTGACGGGGGTAGCCTTGGCGAGTATGGAAGTTCCGTTCACCGTTGCTGTGGAGATCCCCCTTGTCGGGGACGAGCGCCGCAAGAACTGGGCCAAGAAAGTCACGAACGTTGACGACTCGCTCGCGACCGGGTGGGCGTTCGACGGGGACTTCATCGCCACCGGCGGGATCCAAGACGTCGAGCCGGGTTCGGTCGTACTCGTATACGGGGAAAAGGGAAGTCGCGCCAACCCGGCGATCGAGGCCAGGGTCTACACGGTCAACAGCGATGCGACATTGAGCCTTCGGGCCAGCGCTCGAGGGCGGGCGTGGGCGAGAACGCTTCGTGACTCGATCGAGGATCTTCTCGCTGAAGCGGACGATGCCCCGATCGAGCACCTGGGGTGGACCCCGGATCTTCTTCGCTATTCGGACGAAGCGATCAACGAAGAGGTGCGACGCCGCGGCCTGAGTTGAGCCGTCGCCGGGAAGCGGCTCTCACGGCTATCCCCTTCGTCCCATAGAAGCAGGGTCCCGGTGCTCCGGCGGGCAGCTGACGTGCCGAACCAGTGGATGTGCCCCGCGGTCGGGTCCCGATTTGCTTCAGGCATGTATTCGGTCGACCGACAAACAGAGCATGATGCGCTTCTCCGTGATCGTGTTCGTCGTCGCTCTTGCACTCGTCTCCCTGCCGGCCATTTCCTCCGCCGATGATGGTTCGACGACAGCGACCACGATGGGTACGGCGACGACCACTACCACGACGACAGCGGCTCCCACCACGACGACAACCACCACGACGATTGCGCCGCCCCCCGCCGAAGGTGAGAGCCCACCGCCGTCGGTCGACGACTCCGGGGCCGACACATCTAACCCCGCCGTCGAACGCCGGGTTCCCAAGCACCAGGTCCGCCGGATCAACGTCACCAAGAAGCTCGTCTTCCCCGTCGTAGGGCCGAACTACTACTACCCGGGTTTCGGGGCATGTCGGGACAACTGCGAGCGCGAACACCACGGAATCGACATCATGACCTACGGGTGGAAAGGCGTTCCCGTCGTAGCGGCACACGACGGGACGATCCGGAAGGTTCGCGACGATCGTGACTGGTGCACCGTGGAGGTCACAGCCTCGGACGGCTGGTACACCCGGTACGTCCACCTCAACAACGACACGCCGGGGTACGACGACCAGGACTACGAGTGCTTGCTGCCGGGGATCGAACCCGGAGCAGAGGTCGAGGCCGGACAGATCATCGGCTGGGTCGGTGACTCAGGGAACGCCGAGTGGACTCCACCTCACGTTCATTTCGAACTGCGGACACCCAACGGCTACCCGGTCGATCCGTACAAGTCGCTGAAGAAGGCCGAGCGGATCAGCTACCAGCGGGTCGGGAACGGCGATCCCATCGAGACCGCCGCCGAGATCGCGATCTATTCGTATCGGAACGGTTCCGGCATCGTCAACGTGATGGCAACAACCGACTACGCCTTGCTCCGAGCCGGTGGCTACGCCGGCCTCGACCTGTCTGGACCGCTCCTGCTGACCGAGCCGGACCGGCTGTCTGAGGCCGCTGCGGCGGCCATCGAGAGACTCGCCGCGGACCGGGTGATCACGCTCGGTGACGGTTTGAGCTCCACCGTGATCGAGCAACTCGAGCAGCGGTTCCGGATTGTTGCCGACCAGGAGCTTCCGCGACGCACAGTCGAATCATCCGTCGAACCGGACACGGGTGAGATTGTGGACAACCCTGCTGCGGCACTTGCTCCGTTTTCGATCGTCGTTGTAGGTGACCGCTCCGAGATGCCGGACAACACTGCGGATGATCTGGGTCGAGCAGCGATGGCCATCCCGACGACGATCCTCGACGACACGGAATCGGCCCGTCGGATCGGCCGGAACACATACCAGGGGCCCGGTCGCCACGGCACCCGATACGTTCTCTACTACCAGACGGGTGATGGCTACACGAAGATCCGCGCCAAGGAAACTCCGGAGATCCCGCCAGATTATGGAGTGATCGTCGTCGAGGCTCGCAAGGCGTCGGAAGCAACGTTCACGTTCCTCCAGAGCCTTGCCCGTCTTCCCGTCATGCCGCTCTGGCGCTGATCAGTCGCTGCAGAACCGGATGATCTTTTCCTGGGCGGCCTCCATGACCTTCATCTGAAGGCCGTTCAGAGCCCGAGCGAGCGCCAGATCCTCCCCGATGACCGGAATCGGCTCGTCGGATGGGTTTCTTCGTGCACGGCCCTTCGACTCGAAGTGCTCACCCATGAGGTCGAGCTTCGTCGTGACCGTTGTCGTAGAGATGTCTTCTTCGATGGATACATCGATCGTGATGTGCTTCTCCATGCGTTCCTCCACGGTTGCCGTAGCTCAATCGTGCCAGGGGCAGGTCGACTTGGCTAGGGCCGTTTGCGGAGAACGGGCGAAGCCGGAAGTCAGGCGGTCGATTCCGGTGCAGTCACGATCCCGAACGACGGACCCTGCGGGTCGCTGATGACGGCCATCCGGCCGAACTGCGTGTCCCACGGCTCTCGCGGGATTGTGGCCCCCAGCGTGCGGGCTCGCTCGACCGCTTCGTCGGTGCCGTCGACGGCGAACCAAACGAACCAGTGCGCGGGCACCTCATCTGGGAGGATTCCGGTGACGTCGTAGATTCCGCCGTTCGACCTGCCTCCAACGGTCACAACGGTGTACTCGAAATCGTCGAACGTCTGCACGTCGACACCCCAACCGAGAAGGTCTGCGTAGAAGGCCGTCGCCGCGTCGGTGTCTCGACACGCCAATTCGTTCCACGTCATCGCCCCTGGGACGTTGAACGTTCCGGCGCCGCCGTGCTGCCCCGGTTGCCAGAAGCCAACCGCTGCACCGACCGGGTCGATGATGAACAGCATCCGCCCGGCATCGGGGACGTCCATGGGTTCCATCAACAGTGTTGCTCCGAGCTCCCGTGCCCTGGCTGCAACCGCGTCGACGTCGTGGACGATCACATACGAGGACCACACCGGCGGCTGTCCTGCTTCGATGTCTTCGTCCCGGAGCTGCCCCATGCCCGCAACCGGCTGGTCACCGAGCATGAACATCGTGTATGGCATGGAGTCCCCGGCCGGTGGCTCGATGGCGGTCCATCCGAACATTCCGGTGTAGAAATCTCTCGCCCGGTCGGTGTCCGGGACTGCAACGTCGGCCCAGCCGAAGGTGCCGTTGGGCAAGCTCATGTGGTTCTTCTCACTTCCGTCGCCTCCAGTGAGCGTACGCGCGATTTGAATGGTCGGCACGAACTCTTTCGGCTTTGCGTCCATTGCCGGTACCGTATGGGGATCATGTTCGTCCGGCCGATCCTCCGTTCGTCGATGTTCGTCTCGGTAGCGATGGCGCTGGTCGCGGTCACCGTGTTCGTCCAAGCCCCGCAGGCGACGGCGGCTTCGGCTCCCGACTTCTGCAGTTCGGTCGGGGCGTACTCCGAAGCGCGGTACGGCGTGTTGGTCCCCGGGATGATGCCGGCACAGGATCCCGGAATCATCGCCGACGATCCCGACGCGGAGACGTCTCCGCTCGCTCCGGTCCGCTTCCCCGACGAGACGGGTCTGTGGGCGGCTTCGGGAATTCACGGCGATGACCTCGTCGTTGCCGTGGCCGAGCCGGAGGCTCGGAACGCCATCTTCACGGACCTCGGACCAGGACGGCACGACCGCTCGGTCTCAGACTCGATCGTGCGCCTCTACTGCGGTCTGCTCGGTCGGCATCCAGAAGCCCTCGACCTCGACTATTGGGCCCGCCGGTACTGGAACGGTGTGCCGCTCGTCTCAATCGCCGAGGCCTTCACGACGAGCAGCGAGTTCGTCGAACGGTTCGGCGATCCGACCGATGAGGAACTGGTCACACTGCTCTACCGGTCGGTTCTCCAACGCGAGCCCCGCGACGGAGCCATCGAACCGTTCAGTGAGCTGCTGCGCTCTGGGGAAATGACCCGTGGCGAGCTCGTTGTTGCCTTCACGGACTCGCCCGAATTCGTCGCCATGACCGGAACCGTCACTCCCGAGAAGCCACCGCTGCCGTATCCGGCCGTCGGTTCAGGCAGGCGCATCATCTACGCAAACCGGGAAGCGCGGGTGTGGTTCGTCGACGCCACCGGTGAACTCGTCAAGACTCACCAGGTGTCCGGGAGGCGGGGAGTGCCGACGCCGGATCGCTACCGGGTGTACTCGAAGTCGCGGCATGCGTGGGCGCCGCACGACAACGTCACGATGGAGTACATGGTGCGATTCGCGAGGGAAGAGTGGCCGTACGGATTCCATTCGATTCCAATCCATGAGGATCGTTCACCGTTCCAGACGAAAGAGCAACTCGGGACGTTGCGATCCGGCGGCTGCGTCCGTCAGGACTTCGACGACGCCAAGTGGACCTTCGAATGGGCCCACGTCGGCGACCGCGTGATCATGCTGCCGTAACGGCGGGCTCTGCTACACCACGACGACGTCGGCGAATCCGGCGGCTCGGAAACGATCTCCGATCGTGACCATCTGATCCGGGCTCGACTCGACGAGATAGTCGAAACCCCTTCGTACCCCGTGTCTTCTGAATCCGATGACGACGACGCGCGTCCCGGGGTCGATCGCACGGAGCCACGCGGCGGTCCGATCGACGGTCCCGTCGTCGTCGTTGTATCCCGGCATGATGAGGAGACGTACTTCATGGAGTCGACCGATTCCGGCGAGGTGGCGAATCGAGTCGAGAACGGGCATGTTCGACGCCGCCGTGAGCTGGACATGGGTCGCATCATCGAGTGCTTTGAGGTCGATCATGGCGCCGTCCATCACCGGTGCGAGCCGATCCCAGACGTGCCGAGGCGCCGAACCGTTCGAGTCGATGAATGTCGTGAGATGGGAAAGCTCCGGGTCGGCCTTCACCGTCGAGAACAGCTCGAAGATGAAATCTGCCTGGAGGGTCGCTTCGCCGCCGGACACGGTGATGCCGGAGATGAACTTCGCCGTCTCGCGGATCTGTTCGACGAGATCTTCAACGGTGGTCTCATAGGCGAGCGGGGTTGCGTCGAACGGGCAGACGTCGATGCAAACGTCGCAGCTCGTGCATGTCTCCCGATCGACCACGACGAACGGTCCCGGTTCGATGGTCAAAGCGTCTTCCGGACAAGGCCGGACGCAGAGGCCGCAGTGGTTGCAGTCGGTGATCGTGTACGGGTTGTGGCAGCCGGCGCAATCGAAATTGCAGCCCTGTACGAAGATCACGAACCGGTTCCCCGGCCCGTCCACCGTCGAGAAGCGCAGAACCTTATTGAGGCGGCCGAGTGTGGTGTTCACGGATGAGGACGCGTTTGGTCGTGCGATCGAGGACATGCGAGTTCTTGACCGAGCCGGCGCCGAACACGGTCGACGAATGCCTCCCGCCTTCGTCGGCGAATGCCTCAATGTCGGATTTGCGGACGAGGTAGCCGGTGATCCGGATGAAACCGTTGGAATCGAGATTGAACGTGAAGTCCCGCATGCCCTCTTCGAAGGCTCCCCTGATGATGTCGACGACGGCCTGCGGGTTCCTGCGGGCGGTGTCCTCGACGTGGAAGATGTCACTCACACCCGCCATGAAGACGTCGTGGTGGGGCGCGACGCATGCGATGTGCTCGTACATCGATGGTTCCGTTCCGATGGGGATGCGTGTTCCTGCCGTCACTTCGAGGTCGATGTCGATGCCCGACTGCGAATGCAGCATGCAATGTCCGGCGTTTCCTTCGCAGTACGGCATCTCGCGTTCGGCAACCTGGTCGGCGACCGCTCGAACGATGCGATGGGAGAGGGCGTTCGCCTCGTCGTCATGACCGTAGGTTCCGTTGCGGCCGGCGTTCGCCATCAGCACGTCGACGCATTCGGCGAGTCCGAACACGCCGTACATCGCAGAGAAGCGGTCGAGCGAGATCAAACCCTCGCGAACAAGGAAGTCATGTTCGTAGAACCGGGCCTCTTCGACGAGATACCGGATTCGCGCCTCGATGAGTTCGGCGTTGAGTTCCACATAGTGCGGCAAGGTTTCGGCGAAGAACGCCTCGGTGTCGCCGGTGTGGAGGAGTGCAACTTCCTTCAGATTGATGCGGTTGAGGGTGTGCGAACCGCCCCCGATCCGCAGCGAGTTGTAGCAACTGACCGCCGCGTAGTCCTCATCTCCGAAATCGCGAACCATGAGTGGATGGTTGACGAAGTGAGGTTTCGCGGTCTCGAAGACCGTTTCGACCGCGTCACGCACGAGATCGTCGGGGGTGACATCCGGGTCGACCTTGAACGTCAGGTTCGGCACGACCTGCAGCAACTCACGTTCCACGCGCAAGATGGTGCGGATGATGCGGCCGTCCGCGGGGCCGATGTCCGCATGAGCGAACGCGTCGGGGAGGATCCGATCGATCGCGATCCAGAAGCGTTTGATCGACTCGTACAGATGCTCATCTGAGACACCGGCGAGGTACGGTGCGAGCACCTTGTCGAGATCGCCGAGATAGACCGGGTAGCCGGTGATGGACGGGACCTGGGTGTACATGATGAGCAGAAAACTGAGCGCATCGTCGAGAGTCTCCGGCGGTTCGAGCTCCAGGAATTCGGACCCGTTCCGCAGGGCCTTGGCGTAGTCGGGCAGGATGTATCGAGCCCGGTAGGGGGCGTGACCTTCGTACATATCGCAGATGACGCGCTTGTTGAGCGCTTCGCTTGCTTCCTCCGAGAGCGGTGGGTAGCCGAGGGCCTCTTCGGCGAGTCCTGCCAGATAGTGACGTCGCTGATGGAAAGTCAGATGAGGGTCGTTCACGATTGCTCGCGCCCGAACCTGAAACTCTTCGTTGTTCATGCCGCCTCCCGCATGACCCCCATCATATGGGATGGATGTTGACTCGGCCCCAACTATTCCGCTGTGTTCCACCGCACCTACCATTCTGTCCATGGCCGCCCGCACCGAACATCGCTCCGAGCCGCCCCGGCTGTGGGACGTGCTCAAAGGGGGAAGCCGCCTGATCCGGCGCTTCGTGCACTGGCATCCCTGGTCGTTCACGCTCGCCGTTCTCGGTGCCGCCCTGTTCGTGTCGGCGATCGTGGCGTCCGCGGTCGTCGTTGGGAAGATCACCGACCTCGTGATCATCCCGGTTCTCGAAGGCGGAGAGGAGATCGGAAACAAGGTCGAGCTGGCCGTCCTCGCTGTGATGGGGGTCGCACTGTGGAAGGCCATCGGGATCACGCTGCGCAGGACGGCGGCGAGCGCCCTCCAGTTCCGAACACGGGCCGACGCCCGTGAAAAACTCATCGAACATCAGCTGCGGCTGCAGCTGGCATGGCACGACCGTCGTTCGACCGGTGATCTGCTCTCCGTCAGCGAGGTCGATACGCAGACCGGCACGTTCGTACTCGCCCCGCTGCCGTACGCGACCGGTGCGTCGCTGCTGCTCATCGGAACCATCGTCCTCGTATTCGCGACGCACTGGGTCCTGGGCATCATCGCTCTCGTCGGGTTGCTGTTGCTCGTATCGATCGACATCAGGGGGGCGTTCTCGCTGTTCACCGATTTCGAAGAAGCGCAGTACGAGCGGGGCGCCGTCAGCGAGATTGCCCACGAGAGCATCGACGGCGCCCTCACCGTCAAGGCGCTCGGCCGGGAGAAGGAGGAGACGGAACGGTTCAGCCGGGCCGCATCCACGCTGCAGGAACGGCTGATCGACATTGGTGTCCGGTTCGCTGGTTTCCGGGCGATCGTCGAATCATTGCCCGCCGCGATGACGATCATCATCCTCGTTGTCGGCGCGGTCCTGGCGACGAACGGTGCCATCACCGCCGGACAGATCGTCTCCGTGGCGTACCTCCTCACGCTGATGGCGTTCCCGCTGCAACTGATCGGGTTCGTCATCTTCGAGATGGCGCACAGTCAGGCTGCGTGGACCCGGGTGCAGGAGATCCTCGACGCCGAGGAACTGGTCGACCATGGCACGCTCGAAGCACGCACCGTCGCGGACGGGGCCGAACTCGAATCGAAGGACGTTCACTTCTCATACACCGACGGCGAGCCGGTCCTGAGCGACATCCAATTCGAGATCCCCGCCGGCCACACCGTCGCCGTCGTTGGACCGACCGCCTCGGGGAAGTCGACGCTCGCCATGCTGCTGGCCCGCCTGTGGGATCCCGACGGTGGATCCATCCGGATCGACGGCCGCGATGTTCGGGAGTTCGCTCGCACCGAACTGGCACTCGAGGTTGCTTACGTCGCCCAGGAGTCGTTCCTCTTCGACGACACCGTGTGGGGCAACGTGACGCTCGGATCGGACGTGCCTGAAGAGGATGTCCTCCGTGCGATGCGCCTCGCCGGTGTCGAACGGTTCATCACCGAACTCCCCGACGGCTACGACACACGTATCGGCGAGCGGGGGACCGCCCTCTCGGGAGGCCAGCGTCAGCGGATCGCACTCGCACGGGCTCTCGTGCGGAGGCCCCGGGTCCTCGTACTCGACGATGCCACGTCGGCGGTCGATCCGTCCGTCGAGATCGAGATCCTCCGCGGGCTCCAGGGGGCCGAACTGCCGTCGACGGTCGTCATCGTCGCATACCGGCGGTCATCGATCATGCTCACCGACGAGGTCGTCTTCATGGAAGAGGGACGGGTCGTCGCTCACGGAAGTCATGAGGAACTCCTCGCGTCCCAACCCGGATATGAGCGGCTCCTTCGCGCATACGAAGAGGATGCCGCACGGCGCGAAGAGGAGCGGGGCGAATGAACCGCTCCACCGGCAACGTTCTCCGCAGGGCATTCCGCGTCGCTCCTGCCCTCTCGAAGGGGCTCTGGCTCACCCTCACTCTCGCCGTGTTGGGAACGGCTCTCCAGCTCGTCGTGCCGGTCACCGTCCAGCGGATCATCGACTCGGTCCTGCTCGCAAGCGGCGGCGTCGACGTGACGTCTGCGGTCACGTCCGGAGCAATCGCACTTCTAGCCGTCGGCCTCGCGATGTGGGCAAGACGCACCTCCCTCGCGAGGCTCGCTCGATCGTCCGTCACCGGCCTCACCGACCTCCGCATCACGACGTTCAGACATCTCCACAAACTCTCGATGCTCCACGTTCAGGCCGAACGCCGCGGCGCCCTCGTCAGCCGTGTCACCTCCGACATCGAGACGATGCAACAGTTCATGGAGTGGGGCGGCGTGGGGATGATATTGGGAGCCGCCCAGATCTCCCTCGCCGTCATCGTCATGCTCGTCTACGAGTGGCGGCTCGCCCTGATGATCGCCGCCGGCGTCGTGGTGTATTCGCTCCTGCTGATCTGGTTCCAGCGGATCCTCCGCCGCGCCCACGACAACGTTCGTGAACGGGTGGCCGACTCGCTGTCCGTCATCGGTGAAGCCACCGCCGGACTCCCGACGGTTCGCGCATTCGGCATGGAATCCGTGGTAATGCGGAAGGTCACGAGGGCACTCGATCGCCAGTACCGGGCCGAGTACGGCGCAGGGGCACTCGCCGCGGTGCTGTTCTCATCGGCAGAGCTGTTCGCAGGCGTCATCACGGCGTCCGTGGTGGGTGTCGGCGTCACCTTCGGCCTGTCGTGGGGTCTCAGCGCCGGAACGCTCGTGGCGTTCCTGTTCCTCGTGACCCTGCTCGTCGAACCGGTCCAGATGCTCGTCGAGACAATCAACCAGGCCCAGTCGGCCGGCGCCGGGCTGCGCAAAGTCCTTGCGCTCATCGACACACCGATCGAAATCGAAGATCCCGTCGACGGCGTGGCACTGCCGGACCGGCCGCTCGACGTCTCCTTCGACGGAGTGCGTTTCCGCTATCCAACCGGGGACGATGTGCTCACCAATGTGACGGTCTCGATCGGCGCCGGAGAGCGAGTCGCTGTTGTGGGCGAGACCGGATCGGGCAAGACGACGTTCGCGAAGTTGGCAACCCGGCTACTGGACCCTGCCGACGGAGCGATCAGCATCGCCGGGGTGCCGGTGGATCATGTGCGTTTCGATTCGCTCCGCTCCCGGGTCTCATACGTGCCACAGGAGGGGTTCCTGTTCGATGGAACGATCGCCGACAACGTCCGTTACGGGAATCCGAGCGCAGACGATGCGGCGGTCCGTGAGGGATTTGCCGACCTCGGTCTTCTGGAGTGGATCGACTCGCTCCCGGCAGGGATCGACACACAGGTGGGCGAGCGGGGGAGCAACCTCTCAGCCGGTGAGCGTCAGCTTGTTGCCGTGGTACGGGCATGGATCGCGAATCCGGATCTTCTCGTGCTCGACGAGGCCACATCGGCCGTCGATCCTGCACTCGAAGTGCAGATCCGCAGGGCGATCGATCGGCTCACGACCGGACGCACGTCCATCACCGTGGCCCACCGTCTGTCGACGGCGGAAGCATCCGACACGGTCCTCGTCTTCGACGAGGGGCTGCTCGTCGAGCGCGGCGCACACGACGAGCTGGTCGCGGCAGGCGGTGTTTACGCCGATCTCCACCGGGATTGGGAAGGCGCCGTTTCCGAGTAGGCCATGATCCGCCGGCGTCTGATCGAGATGTCGGACACACTTCATGTGACCGATTTGATCCGTGCCGCGTCATACCGGGTGAACGAAAGCTACAAAGGAGTTCTTCGATGAAGAATGAAGCGAGTTGGGATCGGATCGTACGCGTCGTCGCCGGTGTTGCCCTGGTCGGGTTCGGTCTTGGTGTCTTTGCGTCGCCGTGGAGCTGGATCGCTGCCGTGGTCGGTGCGGTACTGCTCGTGACCGGTATCGTCGGCACCTGCCCGCTCTACGCCCTGCTCCGCATCCGGACCAACGGCGGCGAAGCGAGCAACTGAATCCGGCGGCGAACCCCTGGAGCAACGCGATGAAGACGGCGCGACCCCAAATTCTCTACTTCTACGGACCGGACTGTCCGGTGTGCAAGACGATGGCGCCGTTCATCGACGAAGCGGGCGAGAAGTTTGAGGGTCGCGTCGATCTGAAGAAGGTGAACACCGCGACGGATCGGCAACTTGCGAGCCGATACCGGGTGATGGCGGTCCCCACGACGGTCGCTCTCTCCGGCGGCAACGAAGTGACGAGGATCGTGGGGGCGAGAACGCCCGGTGGTCTGCGGCGCCTCTTCGAGTCGGCGGAGACCGGCGAAGTTCTCGAATCGGGGATTTCGCCGACCGACCGTTGGATCAGGATCGGCGTCGCTGCTGGATTCGCTGGATTCGCTGTGTGGACCGGCGTGTGGCTCCTGTGGATCCTCGCTGTCGCGGCGCTCGTGTTTGCGTTCTGGGACAAGCTTCGGCGGTGACCGTTGTGCGGGCGACCCGATAGCGTCGTGATGAGATGCACCAGCGCAGGGAACCGCAACTCGATCCCGGTCGGCTCTTCGACACGTTTGTCGACGGCGTCTACACGCTTGCCTACCGGATCGTACGTGACCGCCACCACGCGGAGGATGTCGTCCAGGAGACGTTCATCAAAGTCGTTCGGTCCATCGGAACGTACCGGGGCGACGGTCCGATCGCCGCGTGGATCTACCGCATCGCGTATCGCGAAGCGATCACGGTCACACGGCGGCGAACCGAGGAGCCGGTCGACCCGGTTGAGGCACTGGTCCGGGCCGAACGGGCCGGCGGAAGCGTCGAGGAGCAGGTGTTGGCGGGAGAACTCGCCATCCGGCTCGACGAGGCGATCGGCACGCTCACGGAACCGGTCCGGGCGGCGTTCGTACTGCGGGACGTCGAAGGGCTCTCGACCGCGGACGTCGCTGTCGCCCTCGACGTTTCGGAATCGGCAGTCAAGATGCGGCTCGCCCGTGCCCGGGAGTCGCTCCGCATGCAACTGGAGGAGTATCTGAGATGAAGATCCAGTGCGATCAACTCGCGTCGTTGCTCCCCGAATTCTTCGATGGGACCCTCTCAACAGACCAGACGGACGCCGCACTCGACCATTTCGCGACCTGCGAGAGTTGCCGGCTCACGGTCGATGAGCTCGAAGGCGTCCGGACATTGGCGGGCGAGTACGGGCGCCTCGAACTCCCATCCGATGCAAAGGACCGGATCCGGCGATCGATTGGCCTCGATTGAGGAGACCCGGACGCGCAGAAGCCCCCACGGATGGGAGCTTCTGTGAACCCTGTGAGGTGGACCGATGCGGTCTATGTTGGATCATCCCGCATTGGGTACTACTTACCCCGCCGGCCGTCCCACCGGTTCTCTACCATTATCGGCACGAGGCACCCGAACATGTGGGGTTTTCTCCGCTCGCCGGCTGATTTGATTCGGGCGACCTACGCGCCGGTGCCGCCGCATTGGAGGTGGCCACATGCTTGAACTCGTCGACGTCACGAAACGATTCGGCGACGTTGTTGCGCTCGACCACGCAGGGTTCACGGTCGATCCGGGTCGCATCTCTGGCTTCCTCGGTCCGAACGGGGCGGGGAAGACCACGGCGATGCGTGCGGTGTTCGGACTGATCCGGCCCGACTCCGGGACGGTGCGATGGAACGGCGCCCCCGTCGGGCCCGCCGAGCGCATCCGGTTCGGATACATGCCGGAGGAGCGGGGCCTGTATCCCAAGATGAAGGTCCGTGACCAGCTCGTCCATTTTGCCCGCCTATCCGGGCTCTCGAAGAGTGAGGCGAACGATGTCGTCGACCACTGGCTCGGCGTGCTCGGGCTCGCTGATCGCGGCGATGCGAAGCTGGACGATCTGTCGCACGGCAACCAGCAACGGGCACAGCTCGCGACGGCGCTCGCTCACAACCCGGATCTGCTCATTCTCGACGAGCCGTTCGCCGGGCTCGATCCGATCGGGGTCGAGTCGCTTGCGGAAACGCTTCGCGGACTGGCATCCGACGGTGTGACGATCGTCTTCTCCAGTCATCAGCTCGATCTCGTCGAGGACGTGTGTGAGGACGTCGCCATAATCAACGACGGACGGGTCGTCCTCGCGGGCCGTCTCGACGAGATCAAGAACCAGTCCTCGAGACGGCGGCTCTCGATCGACGTCGACGGAGAACCGTGGATCCCGGACCTGCCCGGAGTTGAAGTGGTTGATGGTCCCGGACCCTCGCATTGCATCGTGGACGATGACGCCCCGGTCGGCGACCTGATCGCTGCGGCCAGCGCGGCGGGGACGGTGAATCGATTCGTGTTCGAGCCGCCGAGGCTTACCGACCTGTTCCGCGAGGCGGTGACGCCGTGAACCCGTGGCGCCAAGTCGGTTTGCTCGCGAAGCGGGAGTTCATCCAGCGGGCCACGAGCAAGCCGTTCCTCATCACGATGGCGCTCCTCGCGGTTGTGATCCTCGCGATCGGCCCGGCCGTCAACCTGTTCACGGGGGGCGAGGGTGAATCGACGAAGGTCGGAACTGTCGGTGACACGCCGCCGGGATTCGAAGGCGAACTGCAGAACCAGGCGACGCTCTTCGACATGACGGTCGAAACCGTCGCCTATTCGGATCGATCTGAAGCGGAGACCGCGCTGACCGAAGGTGACGTGGCGGTCGTCCTCGCCGGTGGTAACGAGATCATCTTCCACACAGACGCCTCATCGCGTCTCACGGCGCTCCTCCACAGCACGGTGAACACGACGGTGAAGGCGGAGGTTCTGTCCGAACTCGGCGTCCCGGAGAACGAAATCGCCTCCGTGCTCGCTCCGGTGCCCGTGGAGGTCACGACCCTCGACGAAGCCGATGTGCAGGATGAGGCGAAGAAGGGGGCGGCATTCTTCGGTGCGATTGCCCTGTACATCTCGATCATCATGTTCGGGCAGTTCGTGGCGATGGGCACGGTCGAGGAGAAGCAGAACCGGGTTGTCGAGGTCGTGCTTTCCCGCGTTCGACCGTGGCAGGTGCTCGTCGGGAAGGTTGTCGGGATCGGCGCGCTCGGTCTGCTGCAACTCGCGATTCTTGCCGGTGCCGCGTACGCGTCTGCGCAACTCGCCGACCTCGCCGACATCGATGTTGCCGCGATCGGCCTGCCCATCATCGCTTCGGTGTTCTTCTGGTTCATCCTCGGCTACACGTTCTATGCGTTCCTGTATGCGGCGGTCGGTTCCACCGTGTCGCGGCAGGAGGATCTGCAGGGGGCCATCATGATTCCGATCGCTCTGATTCTGCCCGGGTACATTCTGGCGATCGTGGCTGCAGAGAACCCGGATGGGCCGATTCCGACGATTGGATCGTGGCTCCCTCCGTGGGCCCCGTTTGTGATGCCGGTACGGATCGCCGCAGGGGTCGCCCAACCGTGGGAGCTTGGTGTGGCGATCCTCGGCACGATGATCGGAGCGGTTCTGCTCGTTTGGGTCGGATCGCGGATCTATGCCGGGGCCCTGCTCCGCACGAGCGGGAAGGTCAAGTTCCGGGAAGCCTGGCGGGCCGCCGCCGAGTAGCGATCTCTATACCGCGGGCTGGCAACGCCATATAGGGCGCAGAGAACCCTGGGTTCGTGTCGGGTTAGGTGATGAACCACTGGACGGCGCGTGTGACGGGGCCCGGCTTCTCAAGGGTCGGTGTGTGCACGAGGAGGGCCGGGCAGTCGACCGCCTCGGCGATGCGGTCGGCCAGGTCGACCACCACGTGGAACCGGTGTGTCGGTGCCCCGAGAACGACGAGGTTCGCTCCCCGCGAGAGGCCCGTCAACGTATCGACCAGATCATCCGTCGGCCGGATCCGGTCATCCCAGGGAACAGTGAGTACGGCGCCGAGTCGCTCGTGATACCGGTGGATCGACTCGCCCTGCTCGGGGGGCGCGTCGGGAGGAGTGAGATGTACGAACCGGATCTCGGCATCCTCGTACCGGGCGATGTGGTCGGCGATCTCGATCTTGACGGGGTCATAGGGGCCGCCGGTTCCCAGGACGGCGATCCGGTCGATCCGATCGACGGCCCGATTGCGGAGGAATACCGAGTCGCAGGTGAGATGCTCGCTGAGCCACCGCAGATCGCGGGTCACGTGACGCGTCGCTCTGAGTTCCTGGGGCAGGTCGGCGATGAATAGGTCGACGCCCTCGCGTTCGGCGAAGGCGTGAACCATGCCGCGGCGGTCCTCATCTGTGTACTGATCCGTCGTGACCTCGATACCGAGCGCGCGGGCTCTGGCCCGATCCTCGTCCGTCGGGATCATCCGACGGGTGCGTGCATCGAAGTTGATGATGTGGATCCGTCCACCCGGTGCCGCCGCCAACCGCATGGCGAGACGGAAAAGCGTGTGCTGTCGACTCGGTCGAGTCGGGCGCCGAATCAGCACGAGGATGTGCCGCCGACCCCCGGCCCTCACCGCGTCCCCCGCTTGTTGAATGAGGCGGGTGTCCTCCCGCAGTCGCAGCGCGTCGCGCCCAGCGGACTCCTTCACTGCCCGCGACTGTCCGAAGACGCGGTACCAGGCAATGCCGGCGACCACGAACACCACTGCCCCGAGAAGAGGAATCGTTCCCATCTGGGTCAGGAGGAGCAGGGCGGCAACGATTCCGAAGATCTGGGGTGCCGGATACCAGGGTGCTCGGAACTTCGGCCGGTACCAGTCGAGGCGTGCTTCGCGAAACGCGATGTGTGCCAGGTTGATCAAGGCGAATACGAGCAACTGAAATGCTGAGGCGAGCTTCGCCAATTCGATCAACGGAACGAACAGAACCAGCGCAATGAGAACGGTACCGGACATCAAGATGCCTGCGATCGGCCCGCCGGATCGCCGACCCACCGTTGCGAGTATCGGTGGGGCAAGCGAGTGGCGGGCCATGGCGAACGGGTACCGGGACGATGCGATCACGCCTGCGTTCGCCATCGAGATCAAAGCGATCACGGCGACACCCGCGATGATCGTTACACCGGCGGAACTCATGAAGTGCTGTGCGGCCAATGTCATGGGCTCTTCTGAGTGAGAGAGTTCGTCTGCCGGAGACACTCCGACGATGACTGCGGCGATCGCGGGATACAGGATCATCATGACACCGACGGACAGCAGCATGCCCATGGGGATATTGCGGTCGGGTTGACGGATCTCTTCGGCGATCGACGCAACCTTCGTGACCCCGGCGTAGGAAACGAAGACGACGGCAGTCGCCGAAAGCAGACCTTTCATGCCGAATGCGAGAAACGGATCGAACGCCTCCGATCGGATGTGAGGTGCGCCCAGTCCGACGAAACCGATCAAGACGACGATGACACCCGTCACCAACGCCATCTGGACCTTCGCCGTTTGGCGGATACCGGCGAGGTTCACGCCGATCAGGATCAGCGCCAGGATCGCTGCCACCGGTCGCTCGGGATGCAGCACGAAGTACTCCAGGTACGCGGACAGCCCGACGAGTGCGAATGCTGCCTTGAACACGAGGGAGAACCACACTCCGAATCCCGCCACGGTTCCCATGAGCGGCCCCATCGCCCGGTCGATGAAGAGGTAGGTACCGCCGGCTTCCGGCATGGCGGTCGCCATCTCCGCTTTCGACAAGGCGGCCGGAGCGACGACGACGCCTGCGAGGAAGAATGCGAGGATCACGGCCGGACCGGCGATCTTGAAGGCGAGTCCGGGAAGGACGAAGATGCCGGAGCCGATCATCGCTCCGATGGAAATCGTCAACACGGCGTAGAGGCCGAGCGAGCGGTGGAGCGAGCCGGTTGGTTCGGACCCCGGGGCGGATTCGTGGCTGGTCAAGTTGGGTGCAACCTACCCAGGTTGCGGTGCGTTGGGAACTTGGAGACGGCCGCCATCTCAGTCGAGTACCCACCGGGATCGTGATGCCCGTGCCGTGTCGACGTCGACGAGAGACAGCAGCGTCCCGCCGATGACGAAGAACGCGCCAAGGAAGAGGATCGAGAGCCGGGTCGATCCCGTGAAGATATCGACCGCGGCGAAGATCAACGGACCGAAGATGGCACTGAATTTCGAGAAGACCGAGTAGAAGCCGAAGAACTCGGCCGATGCGTCCTCCGGGATCATCGAGCCGTACAGCGATCGGGACAACGCCTGCACGCCGCCGAGGACGAGGCCGGCCAGCGCTCCGAGAGCGAGGAACCACGACGGCCGGGCAGCGGGAACGAAGTAGCCGCCGACCGCGACGAGGGCCCAGCCCGCGATCGACACCAGAATCGCCCGCTTCGTGCCGACGTGACCTGCGAGCCATCCGAACAGGAGTGCGCCGAAGAAGGCGACGAGTTGGATGACGACGAACACAGCAGCGATCGTCGTCGTCGAGAGCTCGAGGGTCTCGGATGCATAGACGGGGGTGATCTTGATGATCGTCTGTACCCCGTCGTTGTAGAACAGGAATGCGACGACGAACAGGAGGAGCTGCGGGAATCCGATCAGTTGGCGTGTGGTGCGTATCGTTCGTCCGATTCCGAGGCGTGCGTAGGCGGCGATCGGCGAGCGGGCCCGGTATGTGTCGGGGAGCGGCCGTGCGGTTCCCCGGTCGCGGAGACGGGTGAAGGCGAACGTGGCGAAACCGGCCCACCACAACGCAGCCGAGACAATGACGATCCGCCGCGCCGTGTTCTCGTCGATCCCGATCCGGTCGGCATAGAACAGCAGGGCCAGGGACAGAACGAGATGGATTCCCCCGCCGGCGTAGCCGAGCGCGAACCCTTTCGCCGAGACCCGGTCGATCGTGTCGGCAGTGGTGAGCTCCGGGAGGAACCCTTCGTACATCACGTTCGCCGCGACGAATCCGACCTGGGCGGTCAGCGCAACGATGACCGCAAGCGTGAGATCGCCGGCGCCCGGAACGGCGACGAGCGCTGCGAACACGGCGCCGGTGTACGCGAACGTTTGTAGCAGGCGCTTCTTCGAATTCGAGTAATCGGCGACGGCGCCCAGGATCGGCATCGCCAGGAACAGGAGAACGGCACCGAACCCAACGACGATTCCGAAGAACGCTTCGGCGCCCACGTCGATGCCGAATAGGGAGAGCCCTTCGTCCGGGAAGATCGTGTCCCCGAAGTAGATGGCGAACACAAGGCTGCCTGCCGTGATGTACGCTGAGTTCGCCCAGTCGTACATCGCCCATCCGAAGATGGTGCGTTCGTCGTTCCGGTGAGTTCCTTGATCCGTCACGAACGCGACCCTACCGCCGTCCCGGGCCGGGCCGACCCCGATCGCTACACTCGCCTTCATGCCAGATGACCCATTCTTCGCCGCTGAAGACCGTGCGTTCTCGACGCGATCATCGTTCGCCGGGGTACCGGCCAGGACACTCGACGATCTCGGCGATGCGGGCGTGGTCATCGTCGGCGCACCCCTCGACTGGGGGACGACCTATCGGCCGGGTGCGCGGTTCGGACCCAGGGCCATTCGCGAAGCGGACTACCTCGGTGCCGACGGATGGAGACCTCACCTTCCGACGGGCATCAACGCCCTGGACGTGCTCTCCGTCGTCGATGCCGGAGATCTCCCCGTCGTCCCGGGGTACATCGACCAGTCGATCGACGTGGTCGCCGACGCCGTGGAACGGATCGCACGCGCCGGGGCCGTCCCGATCGTGCTCGGAGGGGACCACACAATCGCGTTCCCCGACGCTACGGGCGTCGCCCGATTTCACGGATTCGGCAAGGTTGCGCTCATCCATTTCGATGCCCATGCCGACACGGGAGAGAGCCATTACGGACAACTCCACGGTCACGGCACACCGATGCGGCGGCTGATCGAGTCGGGCGCCGTGCCGGGACACCGGTTCGTGCAGATCGGTCTGCGCGGCTACTGGCCGGGGCCGGAGACGCTCGCCTGGATGCGGGAACAGGGCATGCGGTCGTACATGATGAGCGAGATCACCGAGCGGGGTCTGGATGCCGTCGTCGACGAGGCGGTGGCCTACGCGGCGAAGGATGTCGACGCGGTGTTCCTGTCGATCGACATCGACGTGGTTGATCCGGGGATGGCGCCCGGAACAGGAACGCCGGAGCCGGGTGGGCTCACGTCACGCCAGCTCATGGACACGGTCCGGCGCCTCGCGAGGGACCTCAACGTCGTCGGCGCGGACATCGTCGAGGTGTCTCCCCCATACGACGGTCCGGGGGAGATCACAGCGTTTCTCGCGAACCGCGTCGTCCTCGAGGTCCTCAACGGTATGGCTGAGCGGAAGGTGGCAACCTCGTCGTGACATCCCGTTCGCTGTGAATCGAGCATCGTCGCGCATTCCGTTGCCGTTCAACAAGTGGCCGACTTGACGAGAACCGGACTATGGTTCCGGTGCACAGAGGGATGTCCGCTGCCGCCGTGGCACTTGTTGGTTCGAGGCAGGTTGACAGAACCCGCCCGTGTGCGGACCACAGTGGTCCGCGATCCGACGCCCATTGGAGGCAGTAAGTAATGAACATCTTCGTAGGGAACCTCTCGTTCCGCGCCACGAACGCCGACCTCGAGCAACTCTTCGCCCAGTACGGCACTGTCGATTCGGCAGCGATCATCAACGACCGTGACACGGGCCGCTCGCGCGGTTTCGGTTTCGTCGAGATGCCAGACGCCGAGGAAGGTAAGAAGGCCATCGAGGAACTCAACGGCTTTGAGCACGAGGGCCGGGCCCTCACCGTCAATGAGGCCCGCCCCCGCCGGTAGGTATCGATGGCACGAGGAGACGACACTTTTCGCACACAGGGCGTAGTCGTCGAGACGCTTCGGAACGCTGAGTTCAAAGTGCGACTCGACTCGGGTCTCGAAATCGTCGCGCGAGCATCCGGAAAGATGCGTCGCGGGCGCGGGATCCGGATCATCGCCGGCGACAAGGTCGAGGTCGAGGTCTCTGCCTACGACCCGACGAAGGGTCGAATCGTGTGGAGACACCGATAGCGGTATAGAACAATGCTTCGGACCTGGTCCGGAGCCGTCGATGAGCGGCCGGGGTCTTCGATCCCGGCCGTTTCGCGTCCAGATTCGTCGGTTAGCGCTGCGAGACCCAGAAAAGGGCGGCCGAGCCGGTCATCATCAGACCGATCAACAGCCAGGCAACGATGATTCCCAATGTCTCCACGGTGGACGGACGATAAATCACACGCGTGCAATTCGCGCGGATTTCCGGACGCAACCGGTTTGGTACGCTCCCCCCAACACGAGGTGATGCAACGATGAGTGACGATCAGCCGAAGAACGTGCGGGACATGAACGACCGGATCGGGATCGGTCTGATAGCGACCTTGGTGGTGATCGTGATCCTGGCCATCTTCGTGATTCAGAACAGCGATCGGGTCGAGGTCGAGTTTCTCCTTTTCGGGATTTCGATGCCTCTGTGGCTCATGGCCGCGATCTTCCTCGTCCTCGGTGCCGTTCTCGGCTGGATATGGCGATGGGTGAGGGGCCGTCGATCGGACCGTTGATCGGCCACTGTCGGTCGTTCCCCGCCGGCGGTACCATCAACGATCATCGACATGGAGGCGCCATGCGCAGACTGTTCAGTTTCAAGACGTTGTTCCTCATCGCCCTCGCGGCAGGCGTCGGGGCCGTCGTGGCACTCGTCGTCACCCAGAAGAAGAAGTTCGCCGGAATGTCCGAAGAGGAGATCCGGGGATACCTCGACCAGAAGCTCGGCAGCCGGATGTCCGAGGATCAGGTCAAGCAGATCCAGGACGCCGTCGTCGCGGCGGTCAAGGGCGTGGCGGAAGCGAAAGCCGACGCATACGGGGCCGTGTCCGATGCGTCGGACGAGATCACCGATGTCGTGAAAGAGGCTGCTGAAGAAGCCGTCGAAGAGGCCGAGGCCGAGGTTGAGGCCGAGGAACTCGAGGAAGCCATCGAGGAGTCCGTCGACGAGGCCTGATCTCGCAACGCCCCGGGGCATCACCTCAGGGCAAACGTATTCGACCGACGGTCCTGCGGGCAACGAAGCCGCAGGACCGTTGCGCGTCCCGGAGCACTAATCCAGATCGTTGCCGAGGAGCCGCTCGACGACCGATGGGAACGACGGATCTTGCTCTGCGCGGTAGCCGGTGTCGAGATAGCGGCCGGTGAGGAACTCTGCGGCGGCAGCGAGTTCCTCGGCGAGCGGTCCTCCGCCCTCGGCGGCGTCGAGCAGAAGCGCGACCTGATGTGCCCTGACCATGCGTTCGAGCGTCGACCGGAAGTGCATCGCTCCGTGAGCGGGACTGTCGATCGAGTGCCGCGTTTCGAACGCGATCTCCTCGAAGCCTGCCAGCGCTCGTGAGGCGACACGGCCGAGTTCGGGATCGGCGATGCCTTTCAGCAACGTCGCCGTCCGGTCGATCACGGCGCCGGTGAGGTCGAGACGTCCCAGGTCCCTGAGAACCTGAGCCGTGAGCGTGTTGTGCGTGCCTTCCCACTGTTCGTACACGACGGCGTCGCGAAGCAGCCGGGGCAGCACCGAGAAGGTCTCGATCGCGCCGTTGCCGCCCAGGATCTCCAACGATTCGCGGACCGTCTGGGTGGCGGCGAGCGAGCAGGTGAGCTTGTTCGCGTTGACGAGGTAGCGGTGGAACGCCGTGTCGGCTGCGTCCGCCGTTCCCAGGTCGACGGCCTCGTCGAGCGCGGTGAGGTGCCACGTCGAGTGCAGCGTCGCCAGCCACTCCGCTTTGATCTGAGCGATCTGTCGCCGCACCAGGGGGAAGTCGGCAATCCGCTGCCCGAAGGCCTCGCGATGCCGGGCGTACGCCGAAGATTCGAGGAATGCGCGCCGCATGATGCCGGCATCGCCGAGGGCGTTCATCCAGCGGCTCGTGTTCAGCATCGCGGTGACCATGATCTTGAAGCCTGCGGACACATCACCGATCGGGTAGCCGACGGCGTCGTCGAAGTCGATCTCCGCAGATGCCATCGAAACGGTTCCGAGCTTGTCTTTCAGTCGCCGGATCGAGAACCCGTTCAGGGCGCTGTCGATGTGCCGGGGGATGAGGAAGCAGCCGAGGCCCCGGGTTCCGGGTTCGGCGCCTTCCGGCCGTGCGAGCACGAGGAACGCATCGGCGTCGGCGATCGAGCAGAACCACTTCTCCCCTGAGATACGCCAGGTGCCGTCGCCACGGTCGACCGCAGGAGACGCCACCGAACCGACGTCCGAGCCTCCTTGCACCTCGGTGAGGAACTGCGAGCCGCGAAGCGCCTCGGTGTAGTCGACGGCGGTGAGCGACGGCAGGTAGGTTTCGCCGATCTCGTCGGAGGCGGATCTGCGCAGTACCCGGGTCATTCCGGTTGTGCATGTCGCCGCACACATGTGTCCCATCTCCCCTTCGAGCGATGCGAGGTAGAAGGTCGTCGCCTGTTCGAACGACAGGCCGGGCGTGCCTGCGTCTCGAAGCAGACCCGATGCCCATACGAGGGCGCCGGCTTCGTGGTAGGCCGGGTCGAACCGGATCTCTTCGGTCCGGTTCCCCAACCCGTCGTACTTTTCGAGTTCGGGATCGTGCCGCTGGTACGACTCGACGAGCGGTCCGAGATCCTCAACGACGGTTCGTCCGAAGGCCGCACCCATCTCGCGAACGCCCGCGAGACGATCGTCGTCGAGATAGCGGTCGTTCACCAGATCGAGGTGCGGATCGGCGGCATAGAGATCGACCGGATAGTCCGACCTCCACGCGTTGAAGGCGTCCCTGGCAGTGCTGAATGCGTCACTCATCCCCCAAGTATCCCACCCGACACGAACCCAGGGTTCTCTGCGCCCTATATGGCGTCCCGGGCCCGCGGTTCGCAGCGCATCGCGCCGGCGCCTTCGATCAGTAGGCGGTCGTTCGGAAGATCGGTTGGAAGAGTTCCTTTCGCCGGGCGCACGCGGTCGAGATCGGACACGATGTGCAGTCCGGCTCTTCCATTTCGATGCACGTGCTGCGGGCCAGGCTGAAGAGGAAACCGTCAACGGCTCCCACATCGAGGCCGGAGGCGTCACACAGCGCGAGGGTGGCTGCGTAGGCGGCGTGGCGGAGGGCCGATTCGTCGGCGGCCGATACCCAGGCTCGCGCTTCGAGGGCTTCGCGGAGATCCCCGTTCTCAACTACGACCGCCCCGGTCCGCAGGACCATCCGCAGGTTGTGATAGTCGATGATCGGAGCGATCGCGCTCGTGTCGTCGATGTGGAGGAAGTGTTCCGGGCGATTCGCGAGGATGAGGGCGAGCAGGTTGGCTTTCTTGGCAAGTGGGTCCTCGCCAAAACCTGGGAGATCGGCGAGCGCCGCCAACAGCGTTCCCAGCGGATCATCGGATCGATTGGCCTCGTCGACGAGCGTCCCGATACCTCCGAGGCGACCGGCGGCGACCCCGTAGGCCTGCTGCAAGACACGATGCGAACCGACGTCGGGGATCGGACACACGCCGTCGTCGTCGGTGCAGATTGCGTCGAACAGCAGGGGATCGCGAGCGAGCCGTTCCGGATTCATGACCGACGGGTCATCCCGGACGGCTCGTGTGAAGGCGTGCCAGATGAAGTCTGAGCCTTTCCGTCGCACTCCGTCGATCGTGGCCCACATCGGTCCGTCGTAACCGTGATCGGTGCCGGTCCAGAAGCCGTACTGGTGCAGTGTTCCGACGGTCAGCGATTCGAGAGCGAGTGATTCTCCGTCGTCGGGGAAGGGAGATCCGCAGAACGACAGGGACGCCGTGCCTGCAATGTTTCCGAGCCGATCGCCCAACGTCCGGATGCGTGCGTGATCGACAACGACGCCTTCCGTGTCGGGAGCCGGCGTGTCCGGATGAACCGACGCGTCCTCCGGCAGACGATCGATGATGGGCGCCGCACCCGGTCCGCTCACAGTGATCGAAGCGATGCGGAGACCGGCTCCGACGGGATCCGGATCGCCGGCGAGCATGGCGCCGAGGTAGCCGCCGGCGAAGGAATCCCCGGCTCCGGTCGGGTCGACGGCGACGACCGGCAGCGTCGGGTGGTCCGACCAGGATGATCCGTTCCAGCGTCGCGCTCCAGACTTGCCTGCCGTGACACAGACGACGGTCTCCGATGGCATCTCACGGGGGAAGATCTGTGCGGCTTCCGCCTCGTTCATGAATCCGACATCGATGAGGGAGAACAGTTCGCGGACGAGTGAAGGTTCCGACGTCGCGGCGAGAATGAACGTTCCTGCAGAGAGGCCGCCGCGGAAGCCGCGCCTTCGGAGGTCCCGGACGAACTGAAGCTGCTGGCGGGTGGACGCTGCCAGGGATCCGATGTGGATCCACTCGGCGGACAGCCACCGGCGGGGAAGATCGTCCCCGCGGAGTTCCGCCTCCATCCCCGTTTCGAGTGTCAGGTAGGTCGCCGATTCATCTGAATCGTATGAGATGTGGAAGCCCGGTAGCGGCCCATCGGCGACGACGAGTCCTCCGGGATCGACTCCGCCCGGACGGAACGCGGCAGCGATACCCGGCGGGAGTGTGCGCGGGACCCGAGCGAGGAGACCCGTCGTGGCGCCTGTGAGTCGCCCGGCGACGGCTGAGATGAATCCGGATCCGCCGATCGTATCGAGAGTTCGGCCGTCGATCTCGATCTGATCGACTGAGGGGGTACCGATGATGATGAGCTTTGGCGGTTTCACCGCGAGACCTTATCACCGCCCTCGGCTGCTCTCCGGGGACGGCACGACGTGCCGTGCCCGGGCGTACATCCGGGCTGGATCGGAGATCAGGCGGGGATGCGGACCGTCATCGTCGCACCACTTCCCGGCCCGTCGGAGTGTGCCGTGATCGCTCCGCCGTGCGCATCCACGATGCTCCGGGCGATCGCCAGGCCGATTCCCGTCCCGGCACGACCGGTCGTGGTGCCCCGGTAGAAGCGGTCGAAGACATGCGGCAGCTCCTCCTGCGGGATGCCGTCGCCGTCATCGGAGACGGATACCTCGACCGCCGTCGCCGTTCGGCTCGTCTCCACCGTGACGGTTCCACCCGACGGCGTGTGGCCCAACGCATTCCCGATGAGGTTGGTGAACACCTGACTGAGACGACCCGCATCAACCGGCGCGGATGCGGTTTCGCCGGCGACGACGAGCTCAACATCGGCAGACACGAACTGTGGCCGGAGACGGTCCGCAACGGACTCGACGAGATCGGCAACGTCGGCATCGACCCGGTTGAGTTCCAGCACCCCTTCCTGGGCGCGCGACAGGAGCGAGAGGTCGTCGACGAGTTTTCGCATTCTGCGCGTCTCTTCCGTGACGGCACCGAGCATCTCATTGGAACTGAAGATGCCGTCCGCAGCGCCCTCGACGTACCCGTCGATCGACGTGAGCGGCGTTCGTAGCTCGTGAGCCACGTCGGAGACGAGTTGTGCCCGCCGTGACTCAGTTGACTCGAGCGCAGCGGCGAGTTCGTTCACATCTCTTGCGAGTTCGCCGAGCTCTGTGATCGTCGGTTCGGGAACCCGTTCGCCGTAGTTGCCGTCGGCGAGCGAGTGGGTCGTGTGGCGGATGTCCTCGACCGGACGGGTCAGGAGCCGCGTCATGATCCACGCTACGAATGCCGCTGCGACCGCACCGACGAGAATGGATATGAGGATTGCCGTATCGACGGAGCTCTCGAACGTCTCGATGACGGCATGGCCCCAACCGCCCGCGCCGTTGAATCCTCCGGAGCCGCCGGATCCGGCCGGGCCGCCCGCACCTTGGATCCTCCGTCCGAATACCTCCGGAGCGAGAAGACGGAACGTGATGATGAATGCTCCGGTCGCAGTAGCGATCGCCGCCAGGTGAGAGAGGAGGAGACGGGCACCGAGGCCGCGGAAGGCCTTCACGTCGAGGCCATGAATCGGTAGCCGACGCCGCGGACGGTCGCGATGTATCGGGGATCCGTCGGGTCGTCGCCCAACTTCTGGCGGATCTTGCGAATGTGAACGTCGACGATCCGTTCGTCGCCGAAGAAGTCCCATCCCCAGACCTTCTCGATCAACTGTCCGCGGCTGTATACGCGATCGGGTGCCCCCATGAGAGCCGCGAGGAGATCGAACTCGAGAGCGGTCAATTCGACAGGAGCACCGGCGACCGTCACGGTTCGTTTGGCGCGGTCCAGGGAGAGATCGCCGATCGTGAGCGTGTCGGACGCCGTCTCGCCCCCGGCGCGGCTCCGTCTGAGGACGGCTTTGACCCGCGCGACGAGTTCGCGGGCGCTGAACGGTTTCGTCACGTAGTCGTCGGCGCCGACCGAGAGGCCGATGAGCTTGTCCGTCTCCTCACCACGTGCGGTCAACATGATCACGTACACGTCGGATCGGGTGCGGATCTGACGGAGTGCCTCGATGCCGTCGAAACCCGGAAGCATGACGTCGAGGATGATGACGTCTGGTTCGAGTCGCTCGGCCTTCGCCACTGCAGACGGGCCATCGCTGGCCTCCGACACGTCGAAGCCCTCCTGCCTGAGGTAGGAGGTGACGATCGTTCGGATTTTGGGCTCGTCGTCGACGACAAGGATGCGTGCCATGGTGTGATCGTAGATGGGGCGGATCGCCAGGGGGGAGGCGATCCGCCCCATCTGTGTCGGGGACTCAGCCGGTTGTGCCGGCCGGCCCGCTGCCGATCGGGCCGTCGGGGTTGGTGCATTCACCGGGTGTGCCGGACGTGTTATTGCCGTTCATTCCACCACCGTGGCCGCCGCCGTTCCGGCCGAACTGGTTACCGGTTCCATCTGCCGGTTGCATTCCCTGGGCGTCGGCACCGTGTCCACGTCCTCGCATCTGCGATTGAGGATTGCCCGGCGCCTCTGAAGCGGTCTGGTCCTGCGTGTGGAGTCGCTGCCGTGTCTGGGTCGGGGTCACGCCTTCCGGAACGCCGGTCTCTGCGTGGATGCGGAGTTGCTGCCGGACCTGCGTCTGGGTCTGATCGGCGACGGGCGTCTGGGTCGCGGAACCTGTCGAATCCACGACCTGTGCCTGGATCGCTGCCGATTCGCTGTCGGCTGCGGTCCGGGAGACTCCGAGGGCTGCGACGGGGAGTCCGATGACGAGGAGCGCTGCTGCGACTCCGAGGGCGGTCTTGCGAATCATGTTGTTCCTTTCTGAAGACACCCGTATCGAACCGCGCCGATATGAAGATCGACGGATCGGAAGTGTGAAGGTTCCATGAAGCAGGGGATTGCGAGCGAACCGCGGGCCCGGGACGTCATATAGGGCGCAGAGAACCCTGGGTTCGTGTCGTTAGGTGTGGACTTCGAGGATGTCGCCGTCTTCGACGACATGGTCTCTACCTACCTGCTGGCCGTCGTACGAGCCGCGGCCCCAGATCCGGGCATGCTGGAACGCGGCGGCGAGGTCCCGGTGGATCAGCCGGGCGACGTCGTCGACCGTGGCGCCCCGGCGGACCGTGTACGGCCGCTCCATGTCCGGCGGCTTCCCCGGCGCCTTCGTGTAGACCCGCACGATCTCCAGATTGCGGAACAACCAGGGGCCGATCTCATCGAGGCCCTGTCCGGTCGAGGCCGAGACCGTCATCGTCGGGAAGTGCAGATCGCCGAGCTCCCGACATACGGCGAGGTCGCCTTCGATGTCGGCGATGGCATCGGCCTTGTTCGCGATCATCAGCGTGGGGAGGCGGATCGCGAACAGATCGTCGCCCGGTACCGGCTCTCCATCCCATGATCCCGTGAGCGTGATCTGCCGGTCGGAGAGGATGCTCTGGACTTCAAGAATCTGCTCGACGCATCCCGGCCGGCCGAGGTCGATGACGAGCAGCGCACCGTCGGCCGACTGGAGCGTGTTCCCGATCCATGGGATCGGATGAAGCCGCGAGATGGGTGGCAGGTCGACCAGTTGCAGCGCAGCATCGTCGACGGGCAACATCCCCGGTTCCGGATGCAGCGTCGTGAACGGATACGCCCCGATGTTCGCACGCGATCCGGTCAGCGCAGCGTGAAGGCTCGACTTCCCCGTGTTCGGGGGGCCGAGGATCGCAACCTGGGCGGCTCCTTCGGGATGGATGAACGTGCGTGGAGCGCTGCGGTCCCCTCCTTTCGATGGGGCGGTGAGTTCTGCACGCAACTCTTTGATCTTGGTCTTGATTTCCGCTCGGAGGTGCTCCGTTCCCTTGTGCTTGGGGATGGTCCGGTGCATCTCCTGGAGCAGGTCCAGCCGTTCCCGGGGATCGCGGGAGCGCTTGTATGCGGCCTCGGCTCGCTTGTAGTCGGGCGTCAGGTTCGCCGGCATGGCCCCATTCTGCACGAAGAGTCCACCCGTTGTCACGGGCCGGACGGCCCTTCACCGGTCCAGCACTCCCGCGTACGATGAAGACGAAGGGAGAGCAGTAGGGGGAAGTCCCGATTGTGGCGCAAGGACGTCCGGATAGATTGGAGAGAGAAGGGACGGAACGATGCGGATCGCGCTCATTGCCATGTCGGGCGTTCGGGCCCACAACCCCGAACTCACCGCTCTCGGTCTGAGCCTGCCCGGGTTCGTGGAACGGGGCAAGACGATCGCGTCGCTGCCGAGTCTCGGTCTTCTCACGCTCGCTGCGCTCACCGACGATCGGCACGACGTCGACTACTACGAAGTCGACGACATCGCCGAGATGGATCCGCTTCCCGACTGTGACCTCGCAGCGTTCTCGACGTACAGCGCCCAGGTCAAGGAGTGCTACGCGCTGTCCGATCGGTTCCGCGCAGCCGGAGTGAAGACCGTGATCGGCGGCCTGCACGTAACGGCCGTCCCCGACGAAGCGCTCAAACACTGCGACATCGTCGTGGCCGGCGAAGGAGAGCCGGTCTGGCGGAGGCTGCTTGCCGACGTCGAAGCCGGGAGGGAACAGCAGATCTACCGGCCGGATGCCCCGTTCGATCTGGCCGAGGCACCGATCCCCCGCTACGACCTCCTCGATCCGGACCGGTACAACCGCCTCACAGTCCAGACACAGCGCGGCTGCCCCTGGCACTGCGAGTTCTGCGCGTCGTCGATCTTGCTGAGCCCGCGCTACAAGACGAAGCCCGTCGAGAAGGTCTCTGCTGAGATCGACGCCATGAAGGAGATCTGGGCGGACCCGTTCGTGGAACTCTCCGACGACAACTCGTTCGTGAACAAGCATCACGCCCGGGACCTCGTTG
>JANTHO010000005.1 GCA_024762335.1 Acidimicrobiia bacterium
TGTTGACGGAGGCCGCCCGGATCTCTCTCGCCGGACAGCCATCGTTCGAAGTGTGGTCGTTCATCGGATTCCCGCTGTCGTATCTCATTCCCACGGGGACTGCCGCCGGGTGGCATCAGGTGTTCTGGGTCGCCCACGTTGTTGCGTTCGTTGCGTTCCTCGTCATCCTTCCGACGACGAAGCTGCGTCACCTGGCGACGTCGCCCGTGAACCTCGCGCTCAATCCGAGGACCCGCCCGAAGGGAGCAATGAGCGCGGTCCCGAACCTGATGGAGGCTGAGGACATCGAGACCATCGGTGCCTCGACCGTTGGGGAATTCACCTGGAAGCAACTCTTCGATACCGATGCATGCACCGTGTGCGGACGCTGCACCGAGGTCTGTCCCGCGAATCAGACGGGGAAGCCACTCGACCCCCGCGAGATCGTGCTGAAACTCGGGCAGGTTGCTGCCGAGACCGCAGCGCAGCCGATCTCCCCGACGGTGAGCGTCGACGGCGGCCTGACCGTCTCCTCCGACCTCGTGTTCGAGCGGATCACCCCGGAGGAGTTGTGGTCTTGCACGACGTGTCGCGCCTGCGACGAGGCGTGTCCCGCCGGTTTGGAGATCGTCGACAAGATCCTCGATATGCGCCGCTATCTGTCGCTCATGGAGGCCGAGTTCCCGTCGGAACTGGGGAAGGCCTACGTCAGCCTGGAGAACTCCGGGAACATCTACGGCATGGACCAGACCACCCGTGGCGACTGGAGAAACGAACTGGACTTCGAGGTAAAGGTCCTCGGCGATCCCGGTGTCACCGCCGAATACCTCTACTGGGTGGGCTGCGCCGGATCGTTCGATGATCGGAATCGGAAGGTGACGCTGGCAACGGCGCGCCTCCTCCACGAAGCGGGCGTCGACTTCGCCATTCTCGGCAAGAACGAGTCGTGCACCGGGGACCCGGCCCGCCGTACCGGCAACGAGTACGTGTTCCAGGGTCTCGCCCTTCAGAACATCGAGACGCTCAACGATCTCGGCGTGAAGAAGATCGTGACCCAGTGTCCGCACTGCTTCAACACCCTGAAGAACGAGTACCCGCAGTACGGCGGCGACTACGAGACGATCCACCACTCGGAGCTGCTCATACGACTCGTCGACGAGGGAAAGATCAAGCCCGCGTCCGATGACAAGACCGTCACGTTCCACGACCCGTGCTATCTGGGACGTCACAACGACGTGTACCAGGCGCCCCGCAGCGTCGTCGACGCGATCGGAACCCGGGTCGAGATGCCCCGGACCGAGAGCAACTCGTTCTGCTGCGGCGCCGGCGGCGGAAAGATGTGGTTCGAAGAGGACACCGGCAAGAAGATCAACATCGAGCGGACCGAAGAGGCCGTTGCGTGCGGAACCGACATCGTCGCAACCGGATGCCCGTTCTGTTACGTGATGCTCGACGACGGCGTCCGTGATCTCGGCGTCGAGGAGACGGTGATCGTGAAAGACATCGCCATGCTGCTAGTCGAGAGTCTCACTCCGGAAGGGTGAGCGCCGACACGCTGCTCATCGCCCTCGTCGCCGTCGTCATGGTGATCGGTGTCGCCGGGACGGTGCTGCCGATCCTGCCTGGCCTTCCCGTGATCTGGGCCGCGGCGCTCGCCTACGGACTCGTGACCGGGTTCGGCACGGGCGGGTGGATCGCGATGGCATTGATCACGCTGTTGGTCGCTGCCGGCACCGCTGCCGGGTTCTATCTCCCGCAACGCTCAGCCGCGTCGATCAATGTGCCCTGGTGGGGGCAACTCATCGCGCTCGGTCTCGCCGTCGCCGGCTTCTTCACGGTCCCGGTGGTCGGGGCTCCGCTCGGGTTCGTGCTCGGGATCTTCCTCACGACACTCGGTCGGGAGCATCATCTTCCCACCGCCCTGGGGGCGACGTGGTCGACGCTCAAGACGATGCTGCTCACCTCCGGTGTGCAGTTCGCTACCGGTTTGGCCATGATGGCCGTCTGGGTCGCCTGGGTGTGGGCGGCCTAACTCTGGCGTTCACCCGAGTGGTATGTGGTTTGCGTCAACGCCAGACGCCCGGGGGTCAGCCTTTGACGGCGCCGCCGGTGAGGCCCGAGACGATCGCCTTCTGAGCGATGAGGAACGTCAGCACGATCGGACCGGCCGCGACGACAACCGATGCACTCAGCAGGCCCCACTTGGCGCCGTAGTCGGCATTCGTGAAGAGCTGGAGACCGACGGCGAGCGTGAAGTTGTTCGTGCTCGACAGCAAGGTTCTGGCGAGGAGGAATTCTCCGAAAAGGTTGATGAAGCTGATCACGAAGATGACGGCGAGTGCCGGCCGGGCCAGGGGCAGGATGATCTTCCAGAAGATCGTCCCGACGCCGGCGCCGTCCACTCTGGCGGACTCGTCGAGTGACTCCGGGACGGAATCCATGAAGCCCTTGATCAGGAAGGTATTGAACCCGATTGCGCCGCCCAGATAGACGAGGGTGAGGCCGGCGAGCGTGTCGAGGCCGATGGCGGGGAAGACGTTCCCGATGTTGATCATGATGAGCAGGATCGCGACGAACGCCAGGAATTGGGGGAAGATCTGGACGAGGAGGAGGGCGAGAAGACCGGTGCGCCGCCCCTTGAACCGGAACCGCGAGAACGCGTAGGCAGCCATCGCTGCGAGCACCACGTTGAGCGAAGCGGCGACCAGCGAGACGATCCACGAGTTCCGGAGCCAGGTCGTGAACGGAGTGATGTTGGGTCTCGCCGGATCGAAGAACTCCCGGTAGGAATCGAGCGAGAACTCCTTCGGGATGAGGCTCGCGCCCGAGAGGTTGTCCTGTGCGCTCAACGATGAAGACACGATGTAGAGGACCGGGTAGATCGCGAAGATCGCCGCGATGATGGCGATGAGGTGACGCCAGCCGACCGTCTTGAGCCACATCTTCGGCGTCTGCGGCGGGTACTTGGGTTTGGGCTGTTTGGCGCGACGCCACGCGAAGGGCAATCCTCGCCGGCCACCGGTCTTCGCAGCGGTTTCGACGCGACCTTCGAGTTGTTTGTCAGAGGCTGCCATAGATCTCCTCCAACCGTTTCGTGAAGCGGAAACTGAACGCCGAGATCACCAACACGATGAGGAAGATGAACATCGTGATCGCAGCGGCGAGACCGAAGTTGTTCCCCCTCCCCGATGCGGAGGCGAGGTTGAACGTGAACGAGATGAGGATGTCGGTGTGTCCGACCGGTACCGAGGCGCCGAGCACCGGCGGACCGCCCGCGGTCAGCAGGTAGATCAGGTTGAAGTTGTTGAAGTTGAAGGCGAACGAACCGATGAGCAGCGGCGCCAGGGCGACCATCAGCAGCGGGAACGTGATCTTCCAGAACACTCGCATCCCGCTCGCGCCGTCGGTCCGTGCCGCCTCCTGGATGTCGTGGGGGATCGACTGAAGCGCTCCGGTGGCGAGGAGGAACATGTACGGGAAGCCGAGCCAGAGGTTGACGAGAAGGATGGCGACCTTCGCCCACGTCGGGTCGGAGAGCCACCGGATCGGATCCATCCCGACGAGGTCGTACAGGGGAGCCAACGTTGCGTTGATGACACCGAAGGCCGGATTGAGGAGGCCTCTCCAGACGAGGATGGACAGGAACGCAGGGATGGCGTACGGGATGATGAACAGCGACCGATAGAACCTCAGTCCCTTCATGCGATAGTGGTGGAGGACGATCGCCAGCGTCAGTCCGAGAGCGAAGGTGAGGAGAACCGAGAAGAACGCGAAGACCACGTTCCAAAGGAAGACCCTGAAGAACGCCTCGCGAATCAGCGGGTTCGTCGCCACCCGCGTGTAGTTGCTGCCGCCGATGAACGCGACCCAACCCGGGATGAGGACCTCACCGTCGTCGCAGATGAAGTTGCCCTTCGTCGCCGTGTCCTCGCCCGGCGAACAGACCCGGTGCTCGACCGTGTCGGTCAGCGTGTCTGCGGCTGCGTCGTAGACATACCGCTTGCTTGCGAGAACGACGCGTCCCTGCGACAGGCCGAGGATGACGATCTCGCCGTCCGGTGTGTCGATCACCAGATCCTTGAAATCGACGTTGTTCGCGAGGCCGAAAACCTCCCGTTTCGACATCAGCCGGAATCCGTTGAATTCGGGGGGTGGGAACTCCTCGCCCTCCGCGAACGTTCCCTGATCCTCGATGGCTCCCTCGACCGGAGGCTCGGTCCGGAGGCGCGGCTCTCCGAAGAAGTAGGCGCCGTCATCGTTGGCGAGGAGGAACCGGAAGTCGCCGGTGGCGTCGTCCGTGTAGACGAAGAGGTCGAAGAGTTGGCCCTCAGCGTCCGGGTCGACGTAGGTTTTCGCCTCCCAGAAAGCGATCGTCTGTTCTTTCGACGTCAGGTTCCCGGTCCTCTGGTTCGTGAGCGACACGTAGACGGTGTAGAAGATGGGGATCACGACGAAGACGGACATGAAGATCAGGCCCGGGGTGATCCATCGCAGCGCCATCGTGCGGGGCCAGAGATAGACCCAGTTGATGAAGACTGTGCCGACGATGAGGCTCACGAGCATCAGCGTCGCGCCGGTGCCGATCAGGACGAGCACCGCGTAAACGGCGAGTGCATCGAGAACGGCGATTGCGAAGAGGCGAAACCAGAACGCCCCGCCCCACTGGTTCAGGGTGCGGCGATTCGGCTCGGAGGTCATGGCGTGCGATTGTAGCCGCGGGCCTCAGAACGCGGAGGAGGGAGGGTCAGGGACCCTCCCTCGATGCGTGCAAGCACGCGGTTCCGCTTTGTCGTTGTGTGTGATCAGCCTTCGGCGATCACGGTTGCAACCTGCTCGGCCATGTTCGCTGCCGCGGTTGCGGAGTCGATGTCTCCGTTGCGGAGGGCGAGGAAGTTGTCGCCGACGGGGCCCCAGACGGCGCCCATCTCGGGAACGTTCGGCATGAACTGTCCGGTGCTTGCCGACAGCGCGAACGTCGCGTTGATCGGGTCATCGGAGATCGCGTCGATCGTGTCGAGATAGGCGGAACCGCGGGGGTCTGCCTCGAACAGCGCCATCATCGTGTCGGGCGTGGCCACGTAGTTCAGGAGGAACTCCTCGGCAACGGCCGTGTTCTCCGAGAACGCGCTCAGGTAGAAGCCCTGGACGCCGACGAACGGGCGCATGGTGTCGCCGTCGACCGTCGGGAGGGTCGTGACGCTCCAGTTGACGTCGCTCTGATCCGCGAGGGAACCGAGCTCCCACGGGCCGGTGAGCCAGAAGGCTTCCGTGCCGCCCATGAACAGGTTCTTCGCATCGTCGTAGTTGGTCGAAGCGACGTAGCCGTTCGTGACGAGGTCTTCGAGGACCTGGATGCCTGCGATGGCTTCATCGGTGCCGAGACCGATGTCTTCGACGTCGAAGCCGGTGGCCGGATCGAACCCGAAGATGTATCCGCCGTGGACGGAGAGGAACGGGTAGTGGTGATAGGCATCACCGGCGTCGTTGCCGCCGGGCACGCCGAGGCAGTTGTCGACGGTCGTTGCATCGCACGCAGCGGTGAGCTCGGCCATCGTGGCGGGTGCCTCGGGGACGAGGTCCGTGTTGTAGTAGAGGGCAACAGCTTCCGTGACGTACGGGAGACCGTACTGCTGGCCACCCCACTTGAGGGCGTCGAGACCGGTCTCGGTGAACTCGCTCTCACGACCGCCGAGGTCGATGGGAGCAACGGCACCGTTGTCGGCGAGCTCGCCGACCCAGTCGTGTGCACCGATGAAGATGTCGGGGCCTTCACCCGCCGGACCCTTCGTCGTGACCTCGTCCTTCATGTCGCCGAAGTCGACGAGGGTCACCTGGACCTCGACGCCGGTGGCTTCGGTGAATGCGGGAGCGATCGCCTCGACGACGGGAGCGCGCTTCTCATCGGCCCAGACGACGAGCGGGGGCAGCGCCTCGGCTTCGGTCGTCGTGGTCGGTGCAGCAGTCGTGGTCGTCACGGCTTCGGTCGTGGTCGTTGTTGCCTCGGTCGTCGTCGTGCTCTCTTCACCGGTGTCGCTGCTGCCACAGGCTGCGGCGACGAGGGCGAGGACGAGAACGAGTCCAACGAGGGTGATGAATCGACTCCTCATTGTGGGAGTTCCTCCTTGTGGATGAATCTCGGACCGCAGGATTGCGGCCGATGTGGAGTGTACGGCCGTATTGCAACAACCGTGAAGAACTTGCAGGAACTTTGCAAGAGAATTGCAAGAAGAGCCGGCAGGCTCGTAGCCTTGGAAACGATGAGACCAAAACTCGCAGAAGTAGCGCACATCGCCGACGTCAGTGAAGCGACGGTGAGCCGTGTCCTGAACGGGCGTCCCGGGGTGGCCGAGGCAACCCGCCGGCGCGTGCTCGAGGCGATGGGTGATCTCGGATATCGTGACGTTCCGTCTCATGCGAGCCGATCGGGTGTTGTCGGGATCATTACTCCGGAGCTGGACAACCCCGTCTTCGCGCTCTTCGCCCAGTCGCTCCAGACGCACCTCGCGAGCCGAGGCATGCTTCCCGTGGTGTGCTCTGCGACGTCGGAGACGGTGAACGAACAGGACTACCTCGATCATTTCCTCACGAGCCGTGCAGCGGGTGTGGTACTCGTCAACGGCCGGTATGCACAACCCCACATCGGCTACGCGCCCTATCTGGCGCTCCGTGAGCAGGGCCTCCCCCTCGTGCTTGTGAACGGCATCCACGACCCGAGTCCGCTTCCTGCAGTCGCCGTCGATCTCCCCGCAGCGACGTCGGCCGCCGTCCGTCACCTCGTAACCCTCGGACATGCCAGGATCGGAATGCTCGTGGGCCCGATGCGCTACTCGACGTCGCTCGACATGGTGCGTGGTTTCCGGAGGGCCGCAGACCGGCTCCATGTCGAATCCGACGAGGGACTGATCTCCGAGACCGTCTTCACATTCGAGGGTGGCAGGGCAGGCAGCGCGCAACTGCTCGAAGCAGGCGTGACGGGGATCGTCGCCGCCAACGACCTTATGGCAGCCGGGGCGATCGCCGCCGTACGAGCCTGGGGCGGCGACGTGCCCGGAGATGTGTCGGTGATCGGTTTCGACGGGACGCCGGCGATGTCGTATACGGCACCGCGTCTCACGACATTGCGCCAGCCGGTGGATCGGATGTCGGCAGCCGCAGCGGCACTGCTCCTCGAAGCCGCGGCAGGCAACGGGGTGAGTCAGACACAGGTCTTCGCCCCGGAGCTCCTCGTCGGCCGATCGACGGGACCCGTCCCTGTGGGAGCCGGCAGCCGGTAGCCGACCGGAGGGTGCGCACTATCGTGCGTCGTATGAAAATCCTCTTTGCCGCCGCCGAATTCTCGCCGTTCGTTCGCACCGGTGGGTTGGGGAACGCCGTTGCCGGACTCGCGCACGCCGTCTCGAAAGAGCACGAAGTCACGGTCGCCGTGCCCGGGTATCGAGACGCGACGATGCCGGGGAGGAAGATGCCGGGGAGACCCTGGCGCCGGTACCGGGACGGAAACCTGGACGTACTGTTCTGGATCGACGAAGCATTCGACCGTCCGGGGGTCTACGGGCCGGATCCTGCTTCGGCGTACGATGACAACTGGGAGCGATTCGGCCGATTTTCGGTCGCGGTATCGGATCTCGCCGGCGATTTCGACGTCGTTCATCTCAACGACGGGCATGTGGGTCCGGTCGCGCTCAAGACGGAGACGCCGAGCGTCTTCACCATCCACAATGCCTCGTACCCCATGGTGGGTCCGCTCGGCCCGGCGGTCGCCACCCTTGGTCTGGCACCGGAAGCCGCGGCTCTGGGCGGTATCCTCGAGTGGTTCGGCGAAGCCAACTATCTGAAGGCGGGGATCCTGGGTGCTACGCAGGTGACGACCGTCAGTCCCGGCCACGCCCGTGAGTTGATGATCGACGAAACGTCGTTCGGGCTCGGCGGCATCATCCGTGGGTTGGATCGTCCGATTATCGGGATCCTCAACGGCATCGACACCGACGAGTGGAATACGAGTCACGACCCCGTGCTTCCAAAGCCCTTCACGGCAACCAATCCCGCGGGGCGCGGTGTGGCCAGGGGGATGCTCCTGGATCGGACCGGTCTCGATGACGGATTCATCCTTGGCAACGTGGGGCGCATGTCCGGTCAGAAGGGTCTCGGCCTCCTCGAATACGACCTCGACACGCTCGTCGAGGAGGGGGTGCGGTTCGTGTTCATGGGCAGCGGTGATCTCGACCCGATAGTGGACTCGTGGGCCGATCGCCATCCGACCGCCGTTGTGCACCTGCGATTCGACGACCCGGCATCCCGGATCGTGTTCGCCGGGTCCGACGCCTATCTCATGCCGTCGCAATTCGAACCGTGCGGTCTGGGGCAGATCTATGCCATGCGCTACGGCGCTCCACCGATCGCCCACTTCACCGGCGGTCTGCAGGACACCGTCTTCGACATCGACGAGGACACGGAACATGGGACGGGTTTCGTGTTCCGATCATTCGTCCATCCGTCCCTCACGAAGACGATCCGTCGTGCGATGCGGTATCGATCGGCCCTTCCCGACCTATGGCGTGAGATGCGGATCAACGGGATGACGAGGGACTGGTCGTGGGACGCGAGGGCCGTCGAGTACATGGCGCTCTACGACGCGATCCGCCGTCCCTGAGCACGCTACGAATCCATGCTCGTTGTCTGGGCACAGGGATTTGTGAGACGGCGGATCGTTCCATCTCCGCTGCATCCCCCGCGCGATGTCGACCGGTGTCCTCACGGTGCAGCGGCGTTCGGTATCGTCTGTAGTGCACAGCGATTGATGAAGAGAGGGTTTCATGAGTGATGCGTTCGGGTCGATGCCGGGGACGGGGGATGACACCGCTCGCAGGGTGATCCAACCGATCAGCAGCGCCCGGGGATGGATGAGGCTGATGGCCGTGGTCATGTTCATCTCGGGTGGACTCGCAGCGCTCACGATCTTCGGTCTCGTCTTCGCGTGGCTTCCTCTGTGGATGGGCTACTTGCTGTGGAAGTCGGCGTCGAGCGCCGAGAGCGCGAGTGTGTCGGGGAGCGAAGCGGAAGCCATCGATTCGCTTGCACGGCTCAAGACGTATTTCACCGTCCAGGGCGTCGTGATCCTGATCTACCTGGCTCTCACGGCGATGTCCATCGTTCTCCTGATCGGCCTCGCCGTCACCAATTCGTCGAACTGACGGCGGCCGCGTCTGCCGGAACGGTCGGTTCAGCCGGTGACCGGGGGTTCGTACATCTTCTCGCCGGCCGGTATCGGTTCGGTGATCCAGTTGCCGGGCGGAGGGAGCGGACAGACGAAGTCCTCGTCGTACACGCAGTACGGGTTCTGAGCCCGGTTGAAGTCGACGACGACGGTTCCATCCGGTGATGGATCGATGCCGACGTACCGGCCACCGCCATAGGTCTCCTTCCCGGCGGTACCGTCCCGGAAGGGGATGAACATCCCGCCGTCACCATCGTCGAGCACCGTCAGGGCGTACGTGCTGTCGCCGATGTCGAGGACGACGACACCGAGCATCGTGTAGTCGCTGGCGGAACCGGCCGTCGACGGTATGGCAACCTTGCCGGGAACGGATGGTTCGAATACGCCGGGAATCTCCCAGTTCGGATCCGGAGAGAAATAGGCGAGACCCGGGAAGCCGGAACGGTGCTCCTCGGGGATCGGCGAGGCATAGTGATCCGCCATGAACCGGTCACGTTCGGTCCGCTCTTCGATGAGGGTTTCGAGATCCATGGTGATGCGGCTAGACCCCGCCGAGGTCCCAGATGGCGGCCGACCTCGGGGCGATCGAGATGCTCGTCTGATTCTCCCCGACGGTCAGATCGCCGTGTCCCCACATCAAGGTCGCTTCGCCGAACCGGATCCTGTTGTGTGAGAGTGAGACGGTCTCGCGTTCCCGCCCTGCATTGACCGCAACGAGGATGCGTTCGTCCCCGGAGACACGGGCGACCACGTACGTCATCGACTCGTCCGACCCGTCGGGCGGCCAGAGAATCCGGTAGTCGGACGAGCGGAGCGCCGGATGGCGATGTCGAAGTCCGACGAGGTCCTTCGAGGTGTCGAGCAGGCGACGGTTCCAGTGATCCTCGTGCGCCCAGGGGAACGACCGCCTCGAATCCGGGTCCTTGCCTCCTTCGAGACCGATCTCGGTTCCGTAGTACACGCTCGGTGCCCCGGGGAAGGTCAGGAGCAGCACGAGCGCGAGGACGACCGAGTCCTCGTCACCCGACGCGATCGTCAGGATCCGTGCCGTGTCGTGCGAGTCGAGCAGGTTGAGGTTCGCCAGCGTCACCGGATCCGGGTAGTGGCTGAGAAGCCAGTGGATACGGTCGCGGTAGCCGGCGGCATCCAGGCCGGGCGCGATGTTGTAATACGGGTTGTCCATCATGGTCGATGTGTCGAGGCGGTCCCCGACGGTGTACGCGATCGTTGCCGTCGTGAACGGGTAGTTCATGGCTCCGTCGAAACGCGTGCCGTCGTCGACGTAGCCGGCAGCGTCTCCCCAGATCTCACCGACGATGTAGAGATCGGGATTGATGGCCCGTGTTCGCTCCCGGAACTCTTCCCAGAATCCCGGGGTTCGGATCTCCTCGGGAACATCGAGTCGCCACCCGTCGATGCCTCGCTCCGCCCAGTGCTCGCCAACTTGCATGAGGAATTCACGGGCCTCGGCGTTGTCCGTGTTGAACTTCGGGAGGGCCCGCAGTCCCCACCAGGCTTCATAGTTAGCGGGTTCGTCGAGATCGTAGGGATTGAGCGGGAATCCGTTGATGTGGAACCACCCGACGTACGGCGACTGTTCACCGTTCTCGAGCACGTCGTGGAAGCGGAAGAAGCCGCGGCTCGAGTGGTTGAAGACGCCGTCGAGCACCACGCGAATTCCACGGTCGTGGCAGGCCGCGATCAGCGTGTCGAAGTCTTCATCGCTTCCCAGGATCGGGTCGACACGGAAGTAGTCGTGGGTGTGGTACCGGTGATTGGATGCCGACTGGAAGATCGGGTTGAAGTAGATGGCGTTGACCCCGAGATCGGTCAGCCAGTCGAGCCGATCGACGACGCCGAGGAAGTCTCCTCCCTTGTAGCCGTGGTAGGTCGGTGGCGAGTCCCAGGGTTCGAGGTTCACGGGTTTGTGGGCGGAGTCGCTCATGGCGAACCGGTCGGGGAAGATCTGATAGAACACGGCATCGGCGACCCATGAGGGGCGCTCATGAAGTGCCGTATCTGCCGTCCGGTTCCGGCGGCAGAGCACGCAGATTTCAGAGTCGTGTGACGAGGGGGGTGTCAAGGTCGTGGTCTTTCAGATCGACGGTGCCAACCACGTCATGATATGCCGATGTCCGCTGGAGATTCCATCGCTCTATCGTTTCGACCATGCGTATCGGATATCAGGGAGAGCCGGGCTCCTACAGCTACCGGGCCGTCGGTGAACTGTTCCCCGACTGCGACACCGTCGGGATGATCGGATTCGCCGCAGCGTTCTCGGCGCTCGAGGATGACGAGGTCGATCGGCTCGTCCTCCCGGTGGAGAACTCGACAACCGGTTCGGTCCTTCCCGTTCTCGACCGTCTCCCCGGAGGGGACGGTCGCCGGCCGTTCGCGATCGTCGCCGAGCACCTCGTCGAGGTTCGTCACGCGATCCTCGGCGTGTCGGGAGCGACACTCGCCGGAGTGAGCGAAGTGCGCTCTCACCCCGAAGCCCTCTCCCAGGCCGAACGACGCCTCCTCGAGTTGGGAGTCGAACCCGTCGCCCGCCGTGATACGGCCGGTGCCGTGCGGGAGGTCGCCGAACTCGCAGACCCGTCGATCGCAGCGCTTGCACCGCCCGGGGCGGCGGAGATCTACGGCCTTGAGATCCTCGAACGCAACGTCATGGATCGTTCGCACAATACGACCCGGTTCGTCGTCCTCGCCCCCGGAGCCCCGCAGGTCGATCCAGACGATGACAAGACGACGCTGCTGTTCACCGCGTCGCACACGCCCGGAGCGCTCGCCCTCGTGCTCGCCGAACTCGGCCTGCGCGGAGCCAACCTCACCAGGATCGAGTCCCGTCCGGCCGACGAGGCCTGGTCGTACCGGTTCTTCGTCGATCTGGTCCATGCCCCCGGACCGGAGGGTCTTGCGGCCGTCATCGATCCACCGCCTGCAACCTGTGTCGACCTGCGCGTCCTCGGCAGCTACACGCGCGTCGTCGAGTAGTCGATCCGCCTCGACGGCCGGTTCTGCAACTACCGTTGTGCTCAGGAGGAGCAACGGATGGCGACCAGCACGGCGAGTTTCGGCGCGAGCAAACGCGAGAGCCACGACGCATCCGCGTACTACGCCCGCCGGATGACACGCACGCCCGAGCCGGGGAAGGCCCGTGAGGTCCGCGATGCGCCGGCGAACGTGCTCGACCGGGTGTTCGTCCAGTCGTCGGAATCGATGGACCAGCTCCCCGACGACTGCGTCGCACTCATGGTCACGTCTCCGCCGTACAACGTCGGCAAGGACTACGACGAGGACCTCGATCTCGGTGAGTACATCGACCTTCTCCGACGGGTGTTCACTGAAACGTACCGGGTGATCGAACCGGGCGGTCGGGTTGCCGTCAACGTGGCGAATCTCGGGCGGAAGCCGTACCTCCCGCTCAACCATCTCGTCGGCTCCCTCCTGACCGAGATCGGATTCCTGCTGCGTGGCGAGATCATCTGGAAGAAGGCGAAAGCAGCCGGCGGGTCGACGGCGTGGGGATCGTGGCAGTCTGCGAAGAACCCGACGCTGCGCGACATCCATGAATACGTCCTCGTGGGGTCGAAGGAGTCGTTCCGGCGGGAGCGGGCGGGAACCGACACGATCTCGAAGGAGGGCTTTCTCGAAGCGACGATGTCGGTGTGGGACATCCTTCCGGAGTCGGCACGGCGCGTCGGGCACCCGGCTCCATTCCCCGTCGAACTGCCGCAGCGACTGATCGAGCTCTACACGTTCGAGGGCGACCTCGTCCTCGATCCTTTCCTCGGATCGGGCTCGACCGCCGTCGCCGCCGTGCAAACGGGCCGGCACTACGTCGGCTACGAGACCGACCCGTCCTACGCCGAGCTGGCAGAGAAGCGGATCGGGGCTGCTCACGCGGGCCGCGGGGCGACGAGCCGGTGACCGAACGTCCGGCGGGTTCGGATGCGCCGATGGAGCGTGCCGTACTCGGAACGATCCCGTTTCTCGTCGGCGGTCTTGTCGCGTCGCTACCGCTCCTCTTCGTGACCTGGGCTTCGCCACCGCTCACGATCTTCATCATCCAGCTCGCAGCGCTCGTGCTACTGGGCCTCATCGCGACGGTCCGGCTCGTTCCGTTCGCCGGATCCGACTGGTTCCTCGGACACGCCTGGTCGCCGTTCTGGCGGCTCGCCTCCTCCGGTGTCGCAATCGTGTTTCTCGTCACCGGCATCACGGGACTGGTCACGCTCGCGTCATCGGCGGCCCTCGGATACCCGCCGTCCCTGCAGTTCCTACAGCTCCTATCGGCGCTTGACATCGCATGGGCCGGCGCTGCACTCGTCGTCGGCGGATACCGGGCGTGGGGCCGTCCGGTTGCGGTCACGATCGGGACGTTGCTCGGGATCGCATGTATCTGGTCGATCCGGGCATACCTCGGTGCCGTCGGGTTCGGACCGGCGGGCGAGTGGATCGTCGACTCCGGCGCGCTGGCCCGGTACGTATTGCCGTTCGACGTGGCCGCCGCCGTGATGGGTATCGGGGTCTTTGTCTTCGGGACCCGCCGTCAAGCGATCGAGCAGGCGAGGCCCCAGTCGTAGTCGCCATACTCGACCGTTGGGATGGATCGAGTCACCCACGCTGCGTCCCCGGCCGGCAGCCAGGTCGAGACGACCCTCGCGAGATCGCGTTTCGGGGCCGGCAGCCACGTCGGCATCCGTCGCGGTCTGGTGAAATCTCCGCCGTACCAGAGGAAGATGCGGGAGAGGCGGAGTGTGCCGGTGAGGCGGTTGACGGAGGCTCCCCCTCCGGCGAGGAACGAGCGCATCTGGTCATCGAGTTGACGATCGAGGTCGGTTCCGAACGGCTCGTACCGCAGCGTCGGGCACGACGCCGATCCGCATACGAGGGCGCCGTGCACCCGGGGGTCACCGAAGCGCCGGATCTTGCCGTGTTCGATGCCGTTCAGCGAGAGGGCCTCGCCGGAGATCTCTGCCCAGGGTCGATCGAAGGCACCCGGAATGCGCAGAACCGTTGCCGTGGCAGACTCGAATGCATCCGCTGCAAGCCACAGCGCCCCCGCGTTGTAGAGATTGAGCCAGAACGCAAGCGAGCCTTTCCTGGAGAGTGCGTCCGGATCGATCCGTTCCATGCGGTCCCGGAACGATCGAAGGTGCCCGCGCTCATCCGGGAGTGCTGCGATTCCTCCCGTGTGCAAGACGGTGAGCGTTGCGGCGAGATCCGGAGTGTCGATGGATCCACGGCCCGTCGGCTCGGGTCTCCTCGTCCGCCTCGCTCCTGCGATCGAACGAGCCACGGAGAGGGGGTTGGGTTGATCGGACATATCCAGGTCAACGGGGCGGACGAGAGATCTGTTCCGGGGTTAGCGATCAGTCGGCAGCACGCCGCCGGCCAACGACCTGGAAGTAGGCATAGCCGAGGACGCCGGCGACCAGTGAACCCAGGAAGATGCCGATCTTCGCTTCGTCGGCGAAAAGGTGAGCGTTCGGGCTCGACCGGAATGCAAGTTCCGCGATGAACAGCGAGACGGTGAAACCGACGCCGGCGAGCATGCCGACGCCGATCACGTGACCGAACGTGACGTGCCGCGGCAGTTGCCCCAGCTTGAGTTTCAAGCCAAGGAACGTAGCGAGGGTCACGCCGAGGGGCTTGCCGACGATGAGACCGACGGATACGCCGAGTGCCACCGGATTGATCACCGCTTCGAGCACGTCGATGCCGACGAACCGCACACCGGCGTTCGCGAGGGCGAACAGCGGGATGATGACGAACGACGACCATGGATGAAGCTTGCGTTCCCACCGTTCGAGCGGCGAAACCGACTCGCGTGCGATCGCGGCGAGTTCGAGGGCGTCTTCGTCGAGGCGGGCATGGGCCGATGGGGACACTGCGTCCCGGTCCCAGCGATCGAGAATCCACCCGGCCCGCTGTCGGAAGGTCTTGTCGCTGTAGAACGAACGGGCGGGGGCGGACAGGCCGAGGATCACGCCGGCGATCGTCGCATGCACTCCCGACTCGAGGAAGCCGAACCAGACGATCAGCGCGAGGGGGAGATAGAGGGCGACTGAGCGGATACCGGCTTTCCTGGCCACGAGGATCACGGCGATCACTCCGAGAGCGATTCCCAGCCACGCCAGGGAGAGGTCATCGGTGTAGAAGATGGCGATGACGAGGATCGCGCCGATGTCGTCGACGATGGCGAGTGCGAGGAGGAACATCTTCGCCCCGACGGGGACGCGGCTCCCGAGCAGGGCGATCACGCCGACGGAGAACGCGATGTCGGTCGCCATCGGTATCCCCCATCCGTTGATGGCATCTGCCGGGCCACTCGAAACCACGAACGCGAGGTAGATCAGTGCCGGCACGATCATGCCGCCGAGGGCCGCGAGAGCCGGGAGCGAGGCTTTGCGGACTGTGTTCAACTCGCCGACCGTGAGCTCGCGCTTGATCTCGAGGCCGACGACGAAGAAGAAGATTGCCATCAGGCCGTCGTTGACGATCAGTTTCAGCGACTCGGCGAAGTGGAATCCGCCGATGTTGATGGTGACGTGGATGTCCCAGAACTCGAAGTAGGAGTCACCCCAGGCCGAGTTCGCCCAGATGAGGGCGAGTACGGTGGCCACGAGCAGCACGATCCCGCCGGAGGCCTCCGTGTGGGTGAATGCGAGTGCGGGCCGAACGAACCGTCTGGGGACCATTCGATCGGAATGCAGCCATGTGCGGTGAATCGGTTCGTTGTCCTGGTTCATGGAGAACGCGAGGTTAGCGTCACGGTGCGCCGAGTCGACCAGGGGCACCGGTACCATCGGGAGCGTCTTCCGAAAGATTCCGGTGCTCATCGACATTCTCAAGATCGCGGCAGGTCTCGTCGCACTCATCTACGCGGCGGATCGCCTCGTGAAGTCGGCGGTGCGTATCTCCCGGGCCTTCGGTGTGTCGGTCGTGCTGATCGGAGCCGTGATCGTCGGTTTCGGTACGTCGGTGCCCGAGTTCGTCGTGTCGGCCCTGGCGTCGCTCGAAGGGAATCTCGATCTCGCCGTCAGCAACGTCATCAGTTCGAACACGGCGAACGTGACACTCGTCCTCGGCTCCGGTGCCGTGCTTTGGCCACTCGTCGCGAGGCGCCGAATCATCAGACGGGAAGGCGCCCTCATGTTCGCCGCAGTGGCGGCTTTGACGGCGATGCTCGCCGGGGGATCGTTGAATCTTTGGGAGGGGTTCGTTCTCCTCGCCATGCTCGGTCTCGCCATCTGGCAGATGGTCCGGTGGTCATCCGAAGACCCGGACGCCGCCCTCGCACAGATCGACGACATCGACGAGGAGGACGACGACGAGGAACCGGACGACTTTGCCAGGTGGAGAGCCACCGTCGGCAAGGAGATCTTGATCGGTCTGGCTGCGTTGATCGTCACGGTGATCGCAGCAGACTTTCTGCTCGACGGTGTGGTCGGGATCGGGGCCCGTCTGGGATTCTCGGCCGTCGTCCTTGGTCTCATCACGGGGGTCGGGACGAGCCTTCCTGAACTCGCTGCGGCGATCTCCGCGGCACGTCAACGACAGCCTGAACTGGTACTCGGCAACGTGCTCGGATCGAACATCTTCAATTCGCTCGGCGTCATCGGCCTCGCGGCTGTGCTCGGACCCGGAAGGCTGTACGAGGTCACGCCGACGCTCATCGCAATCATGGTCGGTTCGGCGCTCGTCGCCGGCTTCTTCGCCTTCACCGGTCAACGCATCAACCGGTTCGAGGGCCTGATCCTGCTCGGGGCATTCGGCGCCTACGCGGTGTACGCCTTCGTCTGATCCCGAACCGCAAGCATATTCTCTATTGACAGAGAAAACCTGAGCGAAATATACTCAACTTGTGCGTATCGGCTTCGAGTCCCGGTCGCCGACACCTCCGTGGCCCGAAACCGATGCGACCGCATTGTCACCGTGCAGACGACATCGAAAGGAGGAACCGTGACGATGCTCCGTTTCAGGGACCCGTTCGAAGAGATGGACCGGATGCTCGGTTCGTTCGGCAACCCGCTTCGCGGCGGCATCATGCCGATGGACGCCTTCGAAACCGATGATGCGTACGTTCTCCGCTTCGACCTTCCCGGGGTCGATCCCGACCACGTCGATATGACCGTGGAAGGGAACGTGTTGACCGTGACCGCCGAACGGCACGAGGAAGAGACCGAGGGCGCCACCTGGCTGCTGCGCGAACGTCCTGCGGGCTCGCACCGCCGCGAGGTGCGACTCGGAGCCCGTCTCGACCCAGGTGAGATCGCGGCGAACTACGAGAACGGTGTGCTCACCGTCAAGATCCCGATCCGGGAAGAGGCCAAACCGCGCAAGGTCGCCATCCAGTCGGGAACGAACGAAAAGCTCACAGCCGGCGTCGCAGCCTGACGCCGCCGAACTCCGATGGGCCCTCCCGATCTCCCGGATCGGGAGGGCCACATGGCGGGGGATGAACCATGCGAAGACATTCCGGTCTCACGGTGCTCGCCGGTGCGGCACTCGTGGCGTTCTCATTGACCGCACTGGGTGCCTGCTCGGCGCAAACGACGACGCCGTCGACAACGAGGACCGTCGCAGGAACCAGCGCCGGCTCCTCGGGTTCGGACTCGGGCGACCTCGATCTGTACGACGTTTCGGATCTGGTGAAGGAGGCGCGTGACGGCGTCGTCTCCGTGACGCAGGAACGGGTCCTACTCACGTTCACCGGCGTGCCGGAGGAGGTTTCCTCCGGGGCCGGAACCGGCATCGTCGTAGACGACGACCTCATCCTGACGAACTACCACGTCATCGAAGGGGCGTCCAAGGTGATCGTGACCGGTCGGGACGGAGACCCGCGCGACGCAACCGTCGTTGCCCAGTCGTCTGGCAGGGACATGGCACTGCTCGAACTCGAAGACAGATCGGGGCTCCAGCCCCTGCCGCTCGGATCGGTCGACGACGTCGAAGTCGGCGATCCCGTCATCGCCATCGGCAACGCTCTCGACCTCGACACGTCCGAACCGACCGTGTCGGCGGGCATCGTGTCTGCGAAGGACCGGACGATCCGCACCAGGAACGGCACGATGCAGCACCTCATTCAGACCGACGCTGCGATCAACCCGGGCAACTCCGGCGGCCCGCTGCTCGATGCTGCCGGACGCGTCGTCGGGATGAGCACCGCGATCGCCGGGAACGCGCAGAACATCGGCTTCGCTATCGCGGTCGATGTTGCCGAGAGCTTCATCGAGCGGTACCGACTCGGGATCGGCGAGCCCTTCCTCGGCGTACAGATGATCGACAATTCTCAGGCCGCTGCGGACCGGTTCAACCTCGCAGCATCGACCGGTGCACTCGTCGTCGACGTTCTCGAAGGGAGTGCGGCGGACACGGCCGGCATCCAACAATGGGATGTCATCGTGAGGATCGACGACACTCCGATCGAAACGGCCGACTCCGCCGTCGACGCGATCCTCGCATCGGTTCCCGGAGATCTCGTAGACATGGAACTCGTCCGGGGCCAGGAACGTTTACAGGTCGAGGTGACCATCGGTGAGCGTCCCATCGGGACATGACCGCGGAGAACGAACCTTGAACAACTGCAATCCGACCACCATCAGTACCGAGGATGCCGGTCACCGCCGATCGTGTCTCCCGGGTCATCACCATCGTTGCCCGAGCCGATCCAGGGCCCCCTAACTCGCTCCGCGTTGGACCGCACAGGAGAGAACTCAGGATCGAGCATCAGGAGATGATGATGGTCATGCATCGATGGCCGATCAGAGGAAGCATCGTGGCGTTGCTTGCTGTGATCGTCGCATTTGGGATCGGAACTGCCGTTCCCGCACAAGAGACCCCTTCGAACACGGCGAGCGCGGCAGTGGGCTTGCTCTCGCCCTACGTCGGAATCGCTGTAGAACCCGGCGACACCGCCTCGTTCACGCTCGAGGTGGTCGGACCCGAAGAGGATGAGATTCAACTATCGACCGAAGACGTCCCGGACGGCTGGACGGCGAAGATCCGTGGAGGCGGATTGTCCGTCGACCGCGTGATGATCGGCGATTCGCTCACCCACAACCTCAAGCTCGACATCGACGTGCCGCCGACGGCCGCTGAAGGTACCTACCGCATCGGTGTGCTCGCCGAAGGGGTGAGCTCGAATGACCTCCTCGACTTCGATATCACGGTGGCGCAGGCTGTGGGCGGGGGAGTGACCCTCGACACGGAGTTCCCGGCGCTTCGAGGTCCATCCGATGTGACGTTCACGTTCAACCTCGATCTGAAGAACGACACGGGCGACGACATCCAGTTCGGTCTGGAGACCCAGGGCCCGGACGGCTGGCAGATCGACGCGAAACCGTCCGGTCAGAGCCGGGCCTCGACGGTAACGGTGACGGCCGGAAGCTCCGAACGGATCACGGTTGAGGTCGACCCGCCCGATTTCACTCCGGCAGGGACGTATCCGGTGATCGTGCAGGCCTCCGGAGGTGGACAGACCGCGTCGATGGAGCTCGCCGTTCAGGTGACCGGCAATTTCGTCATGACGCTCGCGACTCCCGATGAGCGACTCAATGTCGATGTGCAGGCCGGCAAGACGACCGAACTTCCTCTCGTGGTCCGCAACGACGGAACGGCGCCGCTGCTCGGCGTGACGCTGTCCGCGACACCCCCGCGAGGATGGGACGTCACGTTCACCCCCGACGGCATCGACGACATCGAACCCGGAGCCACGGCTGATGTGGTCGCCACGATCACACCGGCCGACGATGCCATCGCCGGGGATTATCGGCTCACGGTGCGTGCACAGGTACCTGAAACCAGCGACTCGATCGAGGTACGGGCCACCGTGAAGACATCGGCGCTATGGGGGCTCGTCGGTGTGGGGATCATCCTCGTCGCACTCGCCGCGGTGGCGCTCGTCTTCCGCCGATTCGGTCGGAGGTAGGTCGTGACTACCACGACCATGCCGCTCGTCGAAACGAGTGACCTGACCAAGACCTACGGCGAGACCATCGCCGTCGACGGTATCGACCTGACGATCCAGGCGGGTGAGGTGTTCGGCCTTCTCGGACCCAACGGTGCCGGCAAGACGACGACGGTGCTCATGCTGCTCGGATTGAGCGAACCGGATCACGGTGACGTTCGCGTCTGCGGTCTCGAACCGACGCGAAGCCCACTCGCTGTGAAACGGCAGGTCGGATACCTGCCCGATACCGTCGGCTTCTACGAGCATCTCACCGGCCGCCAGAACCTTCGCTACACGGCACAGTTGAACGATCTCGACGACGATGAGGCCGAACATCGGATCGAGCAGCTTCTCGAACGCGTCGGACTCGTCGGAGCGGCCGACCGGCCGGTCGGCGAGTATTCACGCGGCATGAGGCAGCGTCTCGGGCTCGCCGACACGCTCGTGAAGGATCCGCTCGTCGTCATCCTCGACGAGCCGATGGTCGGCATCGACCCCGAGGGGGTCATCGAGATGCAGTCGCTGATCGTCGGCCTGGCCCACGACGAGGGGCGCGCCGTACTACTCACCAGCCACCTGCTCCACCAGGTTCAGCAGACGTGCGACCGGATGGCGATCTTCGTCGATGGGAACATCATCGCCGAGGGCACCGCAGAAGATCTGGCCACACGGCTCGGAGACGGCGGAGTCACGTACGAGGTCGCGACCGGGAGCGAAGACGATCGTGTGGATCTCGCAGTGGCCGCCGCATTGGGTGACGGTCCGGGTGTTCACAACACCGGCGGCCGCCGCTGGCGGGTCGATGTCTCTTCCGACGATGCGCCGCTGCTGATCCCGGCGCTGGTTCGTGCCGGAATCGACGTGCTCGAGGTCAAGAACCTCGGACTGGATCTCGACGAGATCTACCACCGATACTTCCACGAAGGGGAGGAGGTGACTGTATGAGTGCCATCGAGTCCCCGGTTCTGGAAACGTGGACCCGAAGAAGACCCGGGTGGATGGTCGTGGCGAGGAAGGAGTTCTCCGACCACGTGTTGTCGGCCCGGTTCGTGGCGCTGTTGATCCTGCTCGGTCTCGTCGGGGTCGCGAGCGTCTATGCGGCAGCGGGTGCACTTCGCGACGTCGCGCCGCAGACCGCCGGGGTCTCCGGCATGTTTCTGCGACTCTTCACCGTGCAAGGGGATCCCGTTCCGTTCTCGTTCCTGACCTTTGTCGGGTTCCTGGCCCCCATCCTGGGGATCGCGTTCGGGTTCGACGCAGTCAACGGAGAGCGATCACAGGGCACGCTGCCGCGACTCGTCGCTCAACCGATCCACCGCGACGACATCATCAACGGCAAATTCGTGGCCGGTCTCGGTGTCATCGGATTGATCGTCATCGTCGTGACGCTGATCGTGGCCGGCCTCGGGATCGTGATGCTCGGCATCGTTCCGACGGCGGCCGAGGTGACTCGACTGCTCGTGTGGCTGGTGGCTGCGATCATCTTCGTCGGCGTCTGGTTGGCATTCGCGACGCTGTGCTCGGTGTGGATGAGGCGTGCGTCGACGGCGGCGCTCGTTGCCCTAGGCGTGTGGCTGATCGTCGCACTGTTCGGCACATTCGTCGTGCAGATCGCCGCCGACGTCGTGTCGCCGATCGATCCCGGGAACCCGCAGACGCAGATCGACAACGCGAAGACCGAACTCGCGCTGTCCAGGCTCTCACCGGTCGTGCTCTACGAGGAGACATCGACGGCGCTGCTCAACCCGGAGGTACGGAGCGTCGGCCTCGTCACGCTTGCTCAACTGGATCGGGCCATCGTTTCCGATCTCACCGTGCCGCAGAGTCTGCTGCTGGTCTGGCCGCAGCTCGTGGGGCTGATCGCGGCCATGGTGGTGATCTTCTCGATCGCCTACGTCGTGTTCATGCGTCAGGAGATCCGGGCCTGACTTCCCCCGGAGCCGACGATCAGCTCCGGGGTATCAGGGTCTGGACCGTTTCGGCCGCATTGTCGACCTGTGAATCCGTCCAGTTCATCGGCGAATACTTGCCGTTGAGCCAGAGGGGGATCATGTCGTCGTAGTGCGGATGGTCGGTATGTCCCGACTGCCCGGTGGTATGCGTCGTCCTCGAACGGGACAGGTCGCTCATGTCGACGATCATTCGCATCGACGGCAACCAGGTGGTCTCGAACCCCTCATACGCCGTCCATCCGGTGGCATTCACCAGGTCACCGCCGCCCGTCGTCTCGAACGGTCCCCGGTTGAAGCGGTCCTCGATGATACCGATACCGGACTCACCGAGGGTCTGGTTCCTGAACGTAGAGACGTGCATTGCTCCCCATCGCCAGTCGGCCGGGTCGTCGCCGAACCATCCCTTGAGATCCTCGTATGCGGTGTCGAGCGAGCGCTGGAGGATGGCGTCGCGGTCCTCGATTTCGGGGGTCGCCGTGTCATCCCAGAACGGATCGTTCGGCTTCTCGAGCATCCGGTCGACGACGAAGAACCAGCGTCCCGCACCGTTGGGCCGGTAGTCCTCGGGCAGGTCGTCCCAGAAGGTGAACTCGAGGATGCGGGACCATACGGCGTTGAACGCGGCAGCGCCCGACGAATCTGCCTGGTTGCCCAGATCCCATTTCGCGAAGACCGCGTCGAAGGGAGAGTTGAGCGAAGTGAGGTATGGGACGACCTTCTCGGCGTTGAGGCTGTACGAATCGAATTGGATCGACGCGATTTCATCGAGGCCGATGGGGGCGTTGGAGCCAACCAGGTCTACGATGCGGCGTGCGCGATACCCGTAGTTCCAGTCGTATGTGATCCAGTACGGGAAGGAGTCGTCGACAACGGCGTTGTTCGCTGTCACGATGTAGCCGCTCTCCGGATTGAACGAGCGGGGGAGTTCGTCGAACGGGATGAACCCGGTCCACTCGTACTCGTCGGTCCAGCCCGGGACGGGGAGAGTCCCGTCTCCGTTCGCCCGGATCGGGATGGCGCCCGGTGACTGATAGCCGATGTTCCCCTCAACGTCGGCGTAGAGGAAGTTCTGCGCGGGAACGGTGAAGGTCCGCAGCGCATCACGGAAGTCATTCCAGTTCGCGGACGAGTCGAGGTGGAGGAAGGCAGTCACGATCCCAGGGTTCGTGTCGAGCGCCGTCCATCGCAGTGCGATCGCATACGGGTCCGGCGTGTCGATTCCGCTGCTCGAGAAGTCTTCGAGGCTTCCATAGGTATCGGAGATGATCGGCCCGTGGCGTGTGGATCTCACTTCGATCGTCACCGGGTCGCTGCCTGCTACGGCGATCGTCTCCTCGTGAACGTTCATGTCGACCCATTGTCCGTTGACTTCGTACTGGTTCGGGTTGTCGGGGTTGATCTTCTCGATGTAGAGGTCCTGGACGTCGGGACCGAGGTTGGTGACGCCCCAGGCAATGTTCGCGTTGTGTCCGATGATGACGCCGGGGACACCGGCGAACGAGAAACCGGCGACGTCGTATGGGCACGCTTCAGTGACCGTCGTGCAGTGCAGGCTGTTCTGGTACCAGATCGACGGCATCTGGATCGCCAGGTGTGGGTCGTTGGCGAGGATCGGCATTCCGGTGTTCGTGCGATCGCCCGATATCGCCCACGAATTCGATCCGATGCCTGCACCCGGATCGTTCGCGCCCATGGCCGCGACCAGGTCGAGTTTGTCGCGCACGGATTCGAGTGCCACCTGAACTCCCGGGATACTGTGCATCGAGGCGGTGGGCGTGCTGTTTCCGACGAGTTCGTTCGCAGGGACGATGTATGGATTGATGTCGCCGGGGTACGGCGGGAACAATTGGGCGACCTGTTCTGCGGGCAACGTGCCGAGAAGCATTGCACGCTCGATCTCGTTGTCCATGTTGCCGCGCAGGTCCCAGGCCATGGCGATGCCCCACGTCAGCGTGTCGATCGGGGTCCAGGGTTCCGGGTCGTAGCTGTGATTCAGGAGTTCGAGCACCGTGTATTCGAAACTGAGTTCTGACGGCGAGCGGGATGCGAGGTAGGCGTTGACGCCGTCCGCGTAGGCCTCCATCGCCGCCCGGTCATCGGGTGCGGCCGCGGCGAACTGCGCGGCAGCGACGTCGTGCCATCCCATCGTTCGGAGGAACATGTCCGTTTCGACCTGCGAGTCGCCGAACATCTCGGAGAGGCGACCGGAGCCGATATGGCGCCAGAAGTCCATCTGCCAGAAGCGTTCCTGGGCATGGACATAGCCCTGGGCCATGAACAGATCATGCGTGTTGTCGGCATAGATGTGAGCCACGCCCATGTCGTCACGTACGACCTGTACGGGTGCCTGGAGGCCGGCGATCGCGACTTCTCCTTCGACGTCGGGGAAGGCGCGGTGAACGGAGAACCGCATGAACAGGCCCACCCCGACGGCGGTCAACAATGCGAGCCCGGCGATGACCCCGAGCGTGATCTTCCACCATTTGTGCGATCGTTTCGGCCCGTCGCCCGGCGCAGGAGAATCCGTCATGAGCGTGGATCGTACTCGTCTCAACGGGCGCCCAGGCGCCGTACCATTGGGGCATGAGCAAGACCACGGAACCCAACCACAACGAAGGCAAGCCGGAACCGATCGAAGGTCACGTCGTCGAAGGCGAGACGGATGCCGAGGAAGAGGAAGGCAGTTTCGTCACGGAACCGTCGAAGCTGATCCGAATCGCGTCGATGACGCGGGCGATGCTCGAGGAGGTGCGCGCGTCGGAGCTCGATGAGAGTGGCAGGAAGCGCCTCCTCGCCGTTTACGGACAGTCCATCAACGAGCTGCGCGATGTGCTGTCGGACGATCTCAAAGAGGAGTTCGATTCGATCTTCGTTCCACTCGAGGCTGAGGCTCCCTCCGAGTCGGAGCTGCGTGTCGCCCAGGCGCAGCTGATCGGCTGGCTCGAAGGGCTGTTCCACGGGATCCAGGCGACTTTGTGGTCGCAGCAGATGTCGACGCAGGCGCAACTGGAGCAGATGCGTCGCCGCCGGGCCCTCGAACCTGCGACCGACGAGAACCCTTCGGGGCTCTACCTGTAGAGAATCCCGTGATGCGATCGTTCCGAACTGAGTAGGGTCGTGACAGATGAGCACACTCTCGTTCACAACCGACGTTGAACTCGAAGATCCGGTGATGCTGCTCGCCCTCTCCGGATGGGTGGACGCGGCATCCGTCGGCACCGGAGCGGCTGAAACCGTTGCCGAAGGGGGCGAGGTGATCGCACGGTTCGACCCGGATGCGCTGTTTGACTACCGCTCGTCTCGTCCCACGCTGCACTTCACCGCCGGTGAGTTGAGCAAGGTCGTGTGGCCGAGGCTCGAAGTCGTTCACCGACGCGTCGATGGACGGGATGTACTCGTGGTCGTCGGCAACGAGCCAGATTTCCGGTGGATGGAGCTGACACGGGACATCGTCGATCTGGCCGAGCGATACCGGGTGAAGAAGTTGGTGACGCTCGGCGCGGTCCCGGCGCCGGTTCCGCACACGAGACCGGTCCGGATCGTCTGCACGACATCGGATGCATCGATTCTTCTCGATGGCGACACCGTGCTGCCCGATGACCTCGTGGTTCCGGGAGCCGCCGTGAGCGTGTTCCGTCAGGGGGTTGCCGATGCCGGCATTCCGGCGATCGGGTACTGGGTGCAGGCCCCGCATTATCTCCAGAGTCCGTTCCACGCCGGGGTGCTGGGCTTGCTTGATCGCGCGGGGGCTCAGATCGGCGTTGCACTGCCGCTCGGTGATCTCGCCGAGAAGGCCGCCGATCAGATCGAAGAGATCAACCGGGATCTCGCGGGGAGAGAGGATGCCCGCGAGTACGTGGAGCGCCTCGAACGGATCCACGACGCAGAGGATGAGGAGAAGCCGAGACCGATGATCACGTTCGACGATATCCCCTCGCCCGATGAGATCGGGGCGGAGATCGAGAAGTTCCTGAGATCGGCGTCGGACGAGGAGTGACGCAGACCGGAGAACGGTGGTGGCCGAGCGAACCGCGGGCTCGCAACGCCATATAGGGCGCAGAGAACCCTGGGTTCGTGTCGGGGTTAGTTGCCGATGATCCCGACGAAGAGGGTGAGGAGTGCCAGCACCGCCGTTACGGCGATCATCGCCCACACGGACCACGTGAGGCCCTTGATCGATTTCACCGTGTCATTCAGCGACGCCACGAGATCGTCGAGTCTGGGATCGGAGCTGCCGGAAGCAGTGGCCGGAGTCGTCGGCGTGACCCGGGTCCTGGCCAGCGGCGGCGGTGTCGCCGGTTTCGCGGACCCGGCCGTCGGAACAGGCTTGGCCGCTACGTTTGACGGGACGAGGACGACTTCCGCACCCTCGGTGGGATGACCGAGGCGAATCGTCGTCGGGCCTTTGATATCGATCGTCTGTACTCGGGTCCCGTTGTGGAACGTGCCGTTTCTGCTCGAAGCATCCTGCACGACCCACTGTGAGTCCGTGTACTTGAGGACGGCGTGGCGGCGGGAGATGCCGGGGCGCGCCAACCTGATCGTCGCAGACGGATCTGCACCGATCACGGCCGTTGTCCCCTCAGGAACGATGACCTGTTCACCTGCTGCCGAAACCTTCAAGTCCATGAATCCCCCGACGATCGAAACGCTCTAGGGCCAAGAATCTAGTCGCTTTCTGCACTTGCCGGGAAGTGAATCGACCGAAGGAGGTCAGAGTGGCAGCGTCGCACGCACGACCGTTCCGGATCCGGTCGTTGAATCGATCGAGATCTGGCCCCCTGCTCGTGTCGCTCGCTCGCGCAGATTCGTGAGCCCGAGCCCCCATGCCACGGCCGAGGGATCGAACCCGATCCCGTTGTCCGAGATGAGGAGGGCCAGGCGATCATCCCCGGCGTGGATCTCGATCGTGATCCGGTCGGCGTTCGAGTGACGGAGCGAGTTGCTCAGAGACTCGCGTACGAGCTGGGTCGCGTCGTCGACGACCTTCTGGGGGAGGGAGTCGAGCGATCCGGTGTACGCGACGTTGACTTCCGCATCGTGCGGTCCTGCAAGTCGGGTGACCAGCTCGCGAAGCTCCGAACGCAGGGTCCGGTGTTCGTCTGGAGGGGCTCCGAGGTTGAAGATGAAGCCACGCAAGGAAGTGATCGTTCGATCAAGGCTCTCGACATCCTGTTCGAGAGCCCGCCGGACGTCCGGGTCTGCGACCTTGAGCGCCTGGCCCTGAAGCGAGAGACCGACGGCAAACAGATCCTGGATGATGGCATCGTGCAAGTCCCGTGCGATTCGCTCGCGATCCTCCGCGACGGCGAGGCTCTGCAACCGTTGCTGGAGTCGCACCGTCCGGATGGCGGTTCCGGCGATCATGGCGAGCGCCTCAACGAGCGCCTCGTCCTCTTCGGTGAATCCACCTTCCTTGTCGGTGAGGTAGAGGTTGCCGAACAGGGTCGGGCCTGCGCGGACCGGCACACCGAGGAACGACTCCATGTGCGGGTGGTTCGGCGGCATGCCGCTCGAATCGGGGTGGTCGGAGATCCGATCCGTCCGGATCGTACGGCCTTCCTTCGAGATGAGGCCGAGCAGGCCGCGGCCGTGCGGAGGAGCCCCGATCGTTTCCGCTTCATCAGGATCGAGACCGGCATGGACGAAGTCGATCAGGCCGCCGTGGGCGCCGACCACGCCGAGGGCGCCGTGGGGGGCGCCGGTGAGGTCCCGTGCGATCTCGACGGTCGTGGCGAGGATCGCCTGAAGATCGGTCTGCCCGGCCACGGCTGCAGCGCCTTCGACGAGATCGCGCAACCGCGCCGGCGTAAACTGGTTGAACACCACGGGTGAAGGCTACTCGGTTCTGAACGGGGCCATTCGGCCCTCCCCGTGACCCGAAATGAGGTAGGTTGCGGTCGTGCCACGAAAGAAGAAACCAGAAGGTCCCCTCCGCGTCGTACTCGTCGACGATCACGAAGTCGTGAGACGGGGCCTCCGTTCGCTCATCGACTCGTACGACGATCTCACCGTCGTCGGCGAAGCAGGCACTGCCAAAGAGGGGGTGCGGCGGGTCGGGTACGACGCTCCGGATGTGGTCGTCATGGACGTCCGGCTTCCCGACGGATCGGGCGTGGAGGCCTGCCGGGAGATCGTTGATCGGTGGCCGGACGTCGGCGTTCTGATCCTCACATCGTTCGCAGATGAGGAAGCGTTGATGTCGGCGATCATGGCCGGAGCGGCCGGCTACGTCTTGAAACGGATCGATGCGGAGGCCCTCGTCGACAGCATCCGGAGGGTCGGCGCGGGCGAGACCCTGCTCGATCCGGCGATGGCCGAGCCGCTGTTCGATCGGCTTCGTGGGCACACCGTCGACGATCCGTTGATCCGTCGTCTCTCCCCTCAGGAGCGACGCATCCTCGATCTGATCGCAGACGGGAAGACGAACCGGCAGATCGCCGATGAGATGTTCCTCGCGGAGAAGACGGTGAAGAACTACGTGTCGAACCTTCTCGCGAAGATGGAGATGTCGAGGCGCAGCGAGGCTGCGGCGTACGCTGCCCGGGTTGCAACGCGACATGAGCATCAATATCCGCCGGAGGAATGGACCGAGTGACCGGGCGACGAACCCGGTCGCCGAGTAGGGAGCAACCATGAGAGTCGTCGATGTGATGACGGCAGATGTCGAGACCGCCCGTCCGGACTGGTCGCTGAAGCAGGCGGCCCGATCGATGATCGAGTCCGGTGTATCCGGACTCCCGGTCGTGGATGAAGACGGGACGGTCGTCGGGATCATCACCGAAGCCGACTTCATCGAAGCCGAGGCCGATCGATCGACGGGGAAGCGGCGATTGTTCGAAACCGTGTTCGGTGAGAGGAAGACGCTCGTTCCCTCGACCGTCGGAGCGGCGATGACCCGTCAACCGATCAGCGTCGATCGCAACACGTCGATCTCCGAGGCGGCACGGCTGATGACCAGGCACAACGTGAAGCGACTTCCGGTGATCGACCCGGACGGGCGCCTCGAAGGGATCATCAGCCGCGGCGATGTCCTCGTGGCATTCGCCCGGGACGATGACGTGATCGCGGACGCGGTGCAGCGCGGCGTCGTTCACAAGATTCTCATGCTGGATTCGTCCGATGTCTCGGTGCACGTCAACGATGGTGTTGTCAGACTGTCCGGCGAGGTGCCAAACCGGAGCGATGCCCGGCTCCTGGAGGAACTCGTCTGTCGGATCGAAGGCGTTGTTCGATGTGACAGCGACCTGTCGTGGGCGTTCGACGATATCGCTGCGGGTTCTGCCCCGTAGTCCCACACCCGTTCGAAATCCGGGAACAATCGAACCATCCGATGCGTTGTTGTGGAACGAACGCAAGGTGGTGAAACCCGCATGATGTCTGTATCGGCAGATCTGTACCTCGACGGCGCCGAGCCGTGGCATGAACAGGCCGCCTGCGCTTCGTATCCAGCGGAGATGTTCTTCCCCGCGCTCGAAACACCCGGGGCGTCGCGGGCGGCGAAGCTCGTGTGTGCCGCATGCCCGGTGCGAGAGGAGTGCCTGTCCTTCGCTCTCGACACCGCCCAATCAGAAGGCGTATGGGGCGGAATGGACGCAGGGGAACGCCGCCGTATGCGCAGGAGGATCCGGGACCGCGCCCGTCGCCGGGCTTCCTGAGATCCGAACCGGACGCACGCTTGTTGTTCGCTACAGTCCGGTCCATGAAGCGCAAGGAATATGAGAAACGGCTTGCAGAAGCCGAGGTCGAGCTCGCCAAACTCCAGGCATGGATCAAGGACCGGGGTCTCCGGGTCGTCGTCATCTTCGAGGGTCGCGACGCCGCCGGCAAGGGCGGAACGATCAAAGCGATCACCCGCAGGTTGAACCCCCGTGTCGTGAGAACCGTCGCGCTTCCCGTGCCGACCGACCGTGAGAAGACGGAGTGGTACCTGCAACGCTACGTCCCGCACCTCCCCGCCGCAGGCGAGATGGTGCTCTTCGACCGATCCTGGTACAACCGGTTGAACGTCGAGCGGGTGATGGGATTCTGCACGGATGAGCAGTACGAGCAGTTCCTCCGGCTGTGTCCTGAGTTCGAGGAAACGCTCGTCGAGGATGGGATCATCCTGATCAAGTTCTGGCTCCACACGAGTGACGACGAGCAGGAACGCCGTTTCCAGGCGCGGAATACCGACCCGAAGAGACGGTGGAAACTGAGTCCCATGGACTTGACGGCGCGATCCCGTTGGGTCGACTACTCGAAGGCACGGGATGTGACGTTCGAGCACACGAGCACGGAATGGGCCCCCTGGCATCTCGCTGATCTCGAGGACAAGAAGGCGGGCCGGTTGAACGTCATCAACTTCCTCCTCAGCGAGATCCCGTACGAGGATCTGACACCGCCGCCACTCGAACTACCCGAGCGCCAGCCGGCCGAGGGGTACGAGTCGCCCGACTGGAGTGCGTTGGAGATTCCCCGGGTGTTCGAGTAGCCGTTCGCGGCCTGGAGGGTCGTTGCACAACTGGGGTTCTGCCATACACTTGAGCCCACTCAGGACCACACGGGGGACCCCTTGCGCCGAATCCTCATCTCGATAGCGATCGCGATACCGCTCGTGATCGTGCTTGCGATCGGTGGTCTGTTCGTCTACGAGGAGGTCATGCATCCTGATCGCGTCGGCCGTAACGTCACGGCAGAGGGGGTCGATCTCTCCGGGTTGTCCACGGCCGACGCGGTTGCGAAAGTCGCCGCATACGAGGTCCGGCTCGTCGCCGCGCCCGCTCCGTTCATCGTCGATGGGGAAGATGTGGTGCTCGACCCCGCCTCGGCCGGCCTGTCGATCGACGAGGAAGCCGTGGTTGAAGACGCCCTATCGCAGCGCCGCGAAGGTGGGTTCTGGTCGGATCTCGGCGGATGGATCCAGTCGTGGCAGACGCCGATCTCGATCCCGATCCCAACCAGTGTCGACGAGGAGATGATCGAGGCCGTTCTCGTCGACTGGGACCGTTCGTTGGTCGATCACCCGGCATACGAGGGCGCGGTACTCATCGAGAGTGGCGCGGCTGTTCCCGAGTATCCGCGACCGGGCGCGCTCATCGATCGCCCATCGGCATTCGCGGTCATTGCCCGATCGTTGGCTACGTTCGATCGCCTCCCCGCGGCGCTGCCGCTCACGGATCTCTCCCCGACCCTGACGAACGACGACATCGACGAGGCGGTCGCCCTTGCCAATGCGTACATCGGCAACCCGGTGACGCTCTGGCTCGAGGGGATGGATGAACGGATGACGTTTACGACGGCCGAACTGACGTCGGCCCTGCACAGCGAGATCGTCGTTCACTCCCCGCCGGAGATCGTGGTTGAACTGGATGAGGAGATGCTCCTCGACCTCGCCCGGGCGGATGCCGATCGCTTTGAGATCCTGCCGGTCGACGCATCGTTCGAATTCGACAAGGACACGCAGCAGATCACGATCAACGAATCGAAGCCGGGATGGGCCGTCGACGTCGACGCTGTTCCGGCCGTGGTCGAGAAGGCCGCTCTCGAGACTGGTGCGGCACGGTTGCCGATGAAACCGGGACAACAGCCGGAACTCACCACCGAGATGGCCGAAGCGATGGGGCCGTTCGACGAGGTTTCCACGTTCACGACCTACCACCCATGCTGCCAGAGCAGGGTCACCAACATCCAGTTGCTCGCCGACACGATCGACGGTTCGATCGTGATGCCGGGCGAGACATTCTCGATCAACGACACGGCCGGTCAGCGGACGACGGCGAAGGGGTACGTGCGGGCAGGGGCGATCATCAACGGTGAGGTTCAGTGCTGCGACAGCCCGATCAACGTCGGCGGCGGAACGAGCCAGTTCGCCACCACGTTCTACAACGCCGTGTTCTTCGGTTGCTACGAGGATGTGGAGCACAAGCCCCACAGCCTCTACTTCAGCCGCTACCCGTACGTTCGCGAGGCGACGCTCGGATTCCCGTGGCCGGATGTGAAGTTCCGCAACGATTCGGCTGCGCCGGTGTTCATCGACACGTCTCACACCGGGGGATCGATCACCGTGACGTTCTACGGCAACAACGGCGGACGCACCTGCACCGCCGAGCGATCCGGCGACACGGTGACGCGTGTGATGACCTACCCGGACGGGAGCGTCACGACCCAATCGTGGACGTGGCACTACAAGAAGCCGGAGCCCAAAGACCCGACGACGACGACCACTACGGCCGCGACGACCACCACGACTCAGGCGACGACGACGGTGCCGCCGCCTCCCGACACGACGGTGCCGCCGCCTCCCGACACGACGGTGCCGCCGCCTCCCGACACGACGGTGCCGCCGCCTCCCGACACGACGGTGCCGCCGACAACCGTGCCGTAGTCGAGCTTCGGCTACTCGCTTTCGACGATGTCGATCGAATCGATCGTGACGGGGTTGTGCGGGCGATCCTGTGCCCCGGTCGGATTCTCGGCGATCGTGTCGACGACGTCCATGCCGTCCGTCACCTCACCGAAGATCGTGTAGGCGTTCGGAAGACCGACGTTGTCGTGGCAGATGAAGAACTGCGAACCGTTCGTGTTCGGCCCGGCGTTCGCCATCGCAACAGTCCCGCGTGAGTACTTCGTCTTGTCGTGGAACTCGTCGCGGAACCGGTAGCCGGGACCGCCGGTTCCCGTGCCGGTCGGATCGCCGCCCTGGATCATGAACCCCTTGATGGTGCGGTGGAAGATCACGCCGTCGTAGAACCCGTCGCGGGCGAGGAAGACGAAGTTGTTGACGGTCTGGGGGGCATCGGCGGCGAAGAAGCGGATCGTGATGTTCCCCGCGCTCGTGTGCAGCGTCGCCGAGTAGGTCTTCGAGAGATCGATCGTCAACTCGGGCGGGGTCGTGTACTGGGTGGCCATGAGGGACTCCTGTGGTCGGGTGTGCGCCCCGAACCCTACGTCGATGCCCGTCGTTGTTTCCGATGTACCGGGCGTCAGAACCCGCGGCGGCGACGGAGCTTGCGTTGGGAGCCCGGCTTGAACGGAGCGAGTTCTGCCGGGGGCTGCCAGGAGAACAGGTCGTCGACGCGTTCATCGTTCGAGAACATCTTGATGATCGGGACGTTGAGTCCCGCACGCCGCTGGATTCCGAGCACCTCGTTGACCTGGTCCCATTCGACGAGGGTCACGACGAGCCCTTCTTCGCCGGCGCGGGCCGTCCGCCCGGACCGGTGGAGGTAGGTCTTGGGATCGTCCGGCGGGTCGTAGTGGATGACGATGTCGACGCCTTCGATGTGAAGACCCCGTGCAGCCACGTTCGTGGCGACGAGAACCGTGGCCCTGCCCTCGCGAAAGCGGGTCAGCGACTGCTCGCGCTTCTGCTGGGGAAGATCACCGTGGATGGCAGCGGCATTGATGCCGAGATCCCGGAGCTTCCTCGTGAGATCGTCCGCCGCCCATTTCGTGCGAGTGAACATGAGCGTCCGCTCGGCGCCGCGGCTGATCTGCGCAGCCATCTTGGGCTTGTCGAGATGATGAACCTTCAGGAAACGATGCTCCATCGTGTCGACCGTCTCCGAGTCGGATTCGACCTCGTGACGGACCGGGTCGGTCATGTACCGGTCGACCAGCTCCTGGACCTGCGAGTCGAGTGTCGCCGAGAAGAGGTATGTCTGATGGACGTCCGGTACCGCCGACATGATCCTCCGGACCTGAGGCATGAACCCCATGTCCGCCATCTGATCCGCCTCATCGATACACGCAACGGTGATCTCGTCGAGCCTCGCCTTGCGACGCTCCATCAGGTCGATCAGACGGCCCGGTGTTGCGATGAGGAGTTCGACCCCCGCGGTGAGCGCGTCGATCTGGTCCTTCATCGATGCGCCGCCGTAGACGGTCACGAGCCGAAGCCCGCGTGCAGCGATGAGCGGTTCGAGATCGCGTGTCACCTGCATGGCCAGCTCCCTCGTCGGCACGAGAACGAGTGCCTTCGGGTGGAACGGCTCTGCAGGCTCGAGCCCCTCGACGATCGGCAGACCGAACGCGAGCGTCTTGCCCGAGCCCGTCTTGGCCTTTCCGAGAACGTCGGATCCGGCAAGACCGTCCGGGATGGTCATCGCCTGGATGGGGAACGGTTCTTTGAACCCCGCCTCGTTGAGAACGGCGAGGAGTTCGGCGCCGACACCGAGGTCGGCAAAGGTCGTGTTTGTGGTGAGTTCGTTGGTCATGAAGAGGTTGGCCGTGATGGCCTTTTCCAAAGGTAGCGGCCGCGGCGAGCTACCCGGGTTCTCTTCAGTTGAGAACGCGCCGGATGAGGCTCTTGCGTGCGGCGGCGCGCTTCCCCGCGGTGATTCCGGCAGCGAACGCAGCACCTGCGATTCCGGCCGCGCCGATGCCCGCCGTGGTTCGTTTCATCACCTTCTTGCGGGCTCTGCTGAACTCGACGATCGGCCAGCCGCGGTGGTAGGCGATCGTTTCCAGCGCCCGGTCCGGGTTGACGGCAACGGGATGGCCAACGATCTCCAGCATCGGGAGATCGCCCGCAGAGTCGGTGTATGCGTATGAGAGGCGAAGGTCGTAGCCGCGTTCGTCGGCGATCTTTCGGATGGCGATGGCCTTCCCCTCGCCGTAGCAGAAGGGTTCCGCCAGTTCCCCCGTGTAGGTGCCGTTCCGAATCTCGGCGACGGTTCCGATCCCACCCGTCAGACCGATGGCGTTTGCGAATTCACCGACGATTTCGATCGGTGAGGCGGACACGATGTAGGTGTCGCGATCGGCCGCGTGATGCAGGTCGATCAGGCCTCTCGCCTCTCGCCTCACGTCGGTCTCGAGGCGGGGAATGACCTGCTCGCCGAGTTCGGCCATGTGCTCGACTGATACACCGGCGATCGCCTGGAGAACCCGATTCTTGACGGCATCGGTCTTCTGATCTGAAGCACCGGCGAATAGGAAGGTCACAGCGTTGGCAACATCGGCGGCCAGTTCCCTGTTCGAGACCATGCCCGCCCGGTAGGCAGCCCACCCGAGAGCGAAGACGGAAGATCCGCTGATGATCGTCCGGTCGAGATCGAAGAACGCCGCGCCCCTCGCCGGTGTCCGCTCGGTCATCGCACCGAGTCCAATCCCGCGACCGGAATCGAGAAGAGATCGGACGCACCGGCCGTGACCGATGGCAGGATGCCTGCCGCTCGGGGGAGCAACTGATGCGCGTAGAACGCGGCGGTGTCGATCTTCGCCTCGTACCAGGGGTCGGGTTCCTCATCGAGCGCGGCGAGGGCCAGCCGTGCGAGGTAGTAGCCCCCGGCGACGGTTCCGAACATCTCGAGATACGGTGTTGCTCCTGCGAGACGGTCGTTGGCGTCGGCGGTGCCGAGGAGCCACTCCGTCGCCTCGCTGAGACGTCCGACGGCATCGCCGAGTGCGGCACCCATCGTGGTGAAGCGGGGATCGCCGGACGCTGGGAGCGCCTCAGCGAGCTCGGCCATCTCCTCGAGGTACGCTCGCACGACGGCGCCATCGTCCATCGGGATCTTGCGCATGACCAGATCGATCGCCTGGATGCCGTTCGTGCCCTCGTAGATGGGGGTGATGCGGGCATCCCTGAGATGCTGCGCTGCACCGGTCTCCTCGACGTATCCGACGCCTCCGTGGATCTGGACGCCGATCGAAGCCATGGAAACACCGAGGTCCGTGCACCACGCCTTCGCCACCGGTGTGAGCAGTGCAACACGAGCGGCCGCCGTCGCCCGGCCCGTCTCGTCCGGATGGCGGTGGCTTCGTTCTCCCGCTGCGGCCGTGTCATAGAGCAGGCCGCGGGCGGATTCGTTGTAGGCCTTCATCGTCATCAGCATCCGGCGTACGTCCGGATGCTCGATGATCGGGCTCTGCTCCGTCTTCGGCGCACCGACGGCCCTGCCCTGTCTGCGCTCCTTCGCATACGCGAGTGCCTGCTGGTATGCGCGGTCGGCGATACCGAGACCCTCGAGGCCGACCTCGCGTCTGGCCTGGTTCATCATCTTGAACATGTAACGCATCCCGCGGTTCGGCTCACCGATGAGGTAGCCGACCGAGTCCTCATAGGCCAGGACACAAGTCGGGCTGCCGTGGATACCGAGCTTGTGCTCGATAGACACCGTCTCGATGTGGTTCGAACCACCGATGGTCCCATCGTCGTCGACGAGCATCTTCGGTACGAGGAACAGCGAGATGCCCCGTGTCCCCGGTGGGGCATCGGGGAGGCGGGCGAGGACGAGATGCACGATGTTGTCAGAAAGATCGTGATCGCCCCACGTGATGAAGATCTTCGATCCGTTGATGCGATACGTTCCGTCGTCGTTCGGGATCGCCTTCGTCCGGAGCGCTCCCACATCCGAACCGGCTTCGGGTTCGGTCAGGACCATGGTGCCCGTCCACTCCGCGGTGACCAATTTCTCGAGATAGATCGCTCGCAACTCGTCACCCGCATGGTCGGCGATGACGGTGATGGCCGATCCGGTCAGCATCGGGTTGAGGGAGAACGCCAGGTTCGCGGACACGAACATCTCGCTGAGAGCGAAACCCACGGCATCGGGAAACCCGTGGCCGCCGTACTCGAGCGGACCCGTAACCGCGCTCCAGCCGGTCTCGACGTACTTCTGCCACGCATCCTTGAAGGAATCCGGCGTGACGACGTTGCCGTCCACCCAGATCGACCCGATCTCGTCGCCGTCGCGATTGGTCGGAGCGATCACCTCAGACATGAACCGCCCGGCCTCATCGAGAGCGCCATTGATGGTGTCGAGATCGACGTGCTCGAAACCCGGGTATTCGACGAGGTCTTCGATGCCGACGATGTGACGAAGAACGAACTTGATATCACGCAGGGGTGGTGTGTAGTCGACCATGCCCTGAGGATAGGCGCAGGGAGATCGGCCCGGTCCGGCCGGAAGAGGCTAGGCGTCGACGCCGACGGGTTCGCGCTCGGGCCCGTGGGTGGCCGGCTCCGTCACGAGGAGCGTTCGAACGTCGAGTGCGAAGTCCATGACGCGCGAATCGATCCACATGGCGTTCTCGTTCAACCATGCGTCGATGAACTCCACCGTTCGGAGTGTGTTCGTCGTGTCGTTCGGTTCGTGAGCGGTCATGACATCCCGTTCGATCGGTTATTCAAGGGTACGACGTAGGCTCCGTTACTCCATCATCATCGACACGAGGAGCCAGATGCTCAAGCGTCCTGTGATCATCATCTCGATCGCCGCAGCGATCGTCCTTGCAGCGTGCTCCGGGGACGGTGCCGGTGCAGATGACGCCGGTGCTGAAGCCGCGCCGGCGGCCACGTCGGTCGCGTCCACCACTCCGACGACAACATCGCCTCCCCAGGGGGCCGAAACGGAAGGAACGCTCATCGTGCAGGACGGAGATCTGGTCGAGGTCCACTACGACGGTACGCTCGACGACGGCTCGACCTTCGACTCGTCCCGGGAGCGCGGCACGCCCTTCTCGTTCACCGTGGGGACCGGTCAGGTCATCGCCGGGTTCGACGAGGCCGTCCGGGGGCTCCGTGTCGGCGAGTCCCGGGAGGTACGTATTCCTGCCGAGGACGCCTACGGGGAGTGGTCTGAAGCGAACGTCATCGAGGTACCGATCGGAGATGATCAGGGCGACGTTGCGGTCGGCGACCGGGTCTATCTCAACACGGGTCAAGCGGCCGTCGTCCTCGAGGTCAAAGACGGCACGGTCGTTCTCGACGCCAACCACGAGCTCGCAGGCAAGGCCCTGACGTTCAACATCGAGGTCCTGTCGATCACCAGACCGTAGGCCGAATCGCATCCGGACGGTTCGGGCCGCTCTACTCTTCGACCGCCCACAGACTCCGGAATTCGGCAGAGCTCTCGAGAAGCTCCTCGGCGGTTCCCCTCGATTCGATTCTGCCGCCCTTCATCACGACGACGAGATCCGCACGCTGGAGAGCCGGTTTCCGGTGCGACACGACGAGCGCCGTCGCCCCGGAACCGTCGGCGAACAGGCGATCCCACAGCGTCTGTTCCGTTTCGACGTCGAGGGCGCTGGAGAGATCATCGAAGACGAGGAGTTCTGGGCGGCGCACCAACATGCGCGCAGCCGCCGACCGCTGGATCTGGCCTCCCGAGAGCCGAACGCCGCGGGGACCGACGAGCGTATCGAGACCATCGTGCATGGCGGCCAGGTCGTCCTCCATCGTGGCCGTGTGGATCGCCGCTGCGACGTCGTCTTCGTTCGCGTCGATACCGAGCGTCAGGTTCTCAACAAGGGTCAACGAGAACAGTTGTGGCACCTGCGGGGTGTACGCCGTGCGCGGAGGAGTCATGATTGCTGCCGGATTTCGAACGGGCTCCCCCTTCCACTTGATGGTGCCGCCGTCGGCGGGGACGAGCCCCAGGATGGCGCGCAGCAGCGTCGTCTTACCGGAACCGATCCGGCCGGTCACGACTACAAACCGGCCCGCGTCGACGTCGAGGTCGACGGCCTCGATGCCCGCCCCGGACGACGGATACCGATAGGTGAGATCGCGAACGGAGAGCAGCGGATCGCCGTTGGACGAGCCGTTCGCCTCGTAGGCGGACCCGGGCCGGATGTGCGGTGCCGGAGCAGTAGACAGGCTCCGGTCGGCGACGAGATCCCGCCACGTCGCACCGCGCATCAGCGAGATCATGCGATCTGCAGAGACGCCTGCCTGTTTCACCCGTGCGATGAACAGACCCACGAAGTAGGCGGAGTCCGTCACCATGGCCAGCAGATAGACGAACAGGCTGAACTCACCCACCGTGATCCCTGCCGACCCGTCGGTCGAGATCGTTCCCGCTGCGAGGATCAGGATCAGCCCGGTACCGATGCTCACCGTGTTGTGAAACACCGCTTCGAGCCCGGCGCTGAATGTGCGGTCGCGAACCATCATCTTCTTGCGAACCGCATTCAGTTCGTCGAAGTGGTGGAGCATCGTCGCTTCAGCCCCGGCGACCTTCACCGACTGAACGGAGCTGAGGGTCTCACCGAGGAAGCCGGTGATCGCTTCGGTCGACTCCCGGGCCGCCGTCCGGTACCGCCGGATCGTCGACCCGGTACGACTGACGATGAGGATCACGATCGCCACCGGGGCGAACACGACCATCGTCATCGTGGGATCGATGGTGAACAGGATCACGATCGCCACGATCGCCGACACGGTCGATCCGAGGAAGTCGACCGTGAAGTCGAGCGCCTCGAGCGTGTGGTTGACGTCGTCGCGGAACCGCGACACGACTTCACCGGGTGTTTCTTCGACGGGTCGTGCACCGGGCAGCGAGAAGATCCAGGCGAGCATCGATGCCCGCATCCCTGCTCCCGCACGGAACAGGAGTCCGGAGTGGAGACGCATCGCACCGAACACGGCGATGATTCGAGCAGCCAGATAGGCCCAGAGGACTCCGAGGATCGTCGGGAGGTTCCAGCCTGCGGTTTCGCCGGTGAGCTGGTCGAAGAAGGCGGCGATGAGGAGTCCGACGATGATCGGAGCCGTCCAGATCGTGATCCACATGACGAGGCTCGCAAAGTAGCGGATCCTTTGATTCGCGATCAGGGAGGCAACGATGCGGCCGATGGGGGCGTCCGAGCGGGTCGTCATGCGAGTACCTCCTCCATGCCGGTTGCCAGGAGAGTCGAGAAGCGGGACCCGGGATCCGCTGCGAGCGTCCGGCGCTCACCGAACTCGACCACCCGTCCGTCGTCGAGGATCAGAATGTCGTCCGCCCGCGTGACGGTACCGAGACGGTGGGCGATGACGATGCCGGTACGACCCTCGAGCAGGTGATCGACGGCGCGTTCAATGAGGGCCTCGGTTGCCGGGTCGAGGCGCGATGAGGCTTCGTCGAGGACAACCACTCCCGGGTCTTCGAGGAAGATCCGGGTGAAAGCGAGCAGCTGGGCCTGGCCCGCAGACAGCCCGCCGCTCCCGGACTCCAGGAGCGTGTCGAGACCGTCCGGCAACGAGGCCAGCCAGGAATCGAGCTCGAGGCGGTGGATCGCATCGAGGATCTCTTCGTCCCCGATCTGATCGTTGAAGAAGGTCAGGTTGTCACGGACCGATGCGCGGAAGAGCTGGACGTCCTGGGTGACCATCCCGACCCGCTTGCGAAGATCGACGATGTGGGCATCCCACGTAGCGACGTCATCCAGCATCACTGTCCCGCTCTGGGGTTCATACAGCCGGGTGATGAGGCGGGCGATCGTCGACTTTCCACTACCGGTTCTGCCGAGGAGACCGACCACTCGGCCAGGAGCGATATCGAAGGTCACGTCGTGCAGGACGATCTCGTCGTCCGGATCGCTTTCCTCGTCTTCCCCATCGGCGTAGGAGAAAGTCACCTGATCGAACGTGACGCGAAGCGGACCGGCGTTGATCGTCTCGTCCCCGTCCGGCCGCAAGCGCGTCGTCGCCGCCATCAGCTCGTCCACGCGGGCGATCGCGGCACCGGCCTTCTGGAGGTCCTCCATTTGGGACCGGATCTGCTCCATCGGATGGCGCGTCATCTCGACGTAATGGAACACCAGGTAGACCGAGCCGATCGTCAGCGTTCCGATTCCGAACAGCCATGAACCGAGAATGAAAACGATCGATGTGGAAAGACCGTAGAGCACGATCGTCGTGCTCCACATCCATGCCCAGCCCATCCATCCTCGGATCGTCTGCGGGAGCCAGCGGCGGTGGATGTCGTTGAAGCGTTCCTCCATGTACGGGGCCGAGCCGTTCGCCGTGATGTCCTCGGTACCTTCGACCACCTCGCCGACGAAGCCGAATGCCTCGGCCGCAGTCGCACGGACGGCGCGCCATCTGGGGACGGCGATCCGGTGCAACCCGGTCATCGTTCCGAGCGCGAGGATGGTGAAGATCGTGACGCTGACGCCGACGATCCAGCTCTCGAGCCACAGCATCACGAGGATTCCGATGACGAGCGTCCCGTTTCCGACAACCTTGATCATCATCGCCGAGAAGAAGTTCGAGAGCGATGTCACGTCACCGTCGATGCGTTCGATGAGCTCTCCGGACGAGTGGCCTTTGTGGAACCCCATGTCGAGATGGAGCACGTGGTCGGTGAGGTTCGCCCTGAGCCGGTTCGTGGCGGTCCACCCGATGTCCTCGGCGAGATAGGTCGACCAGATCGCGAGCGCCTGCTGCCCGACGGCGATCAGCATGAACGCGACCGCGATGGGGACGAGTTCGCTCGTACCCCGGCCTTCGAGTGCCCCGTCGATGAACCGCTTGATGAGCTGCGGATTCACGAGTTGAAGCCCGATGGTCCCGAAGAGGACGACGGCGAGGAGGGCCACCCGCGGTCTGAGGGGACGTAGGTAGTCGGAGAGGAGGTTGAAATAGGCTCGTACGGGGATCATGTGGTGTCCTTGGTGGTCAGGTGGGACGGGAGCGTGAGGGCATGAAAAAAGCCGCCCGGTGGGCGGCCGTCTCGCTTGAACGCTGCTGCCGGGTCAGAACCGGAAACGGGCGCGCGCGAGGGCCGCCGGAAGGTTGTTCGGCTGGGTACGCCGGATCATCCTGACTCCTCCTCGCTCGACGCCGCGGCCGGGTGACCGCCTGACAGGGTGAATGCTCGCGCACATCCCCCCACCTGTCAACCCCGACACGAACCCAGGGTTCTCTGCTTTCTATATGGCGTCTCGGGCCCGCGGTTCACGGAAACGTGAGTGGCTCCACCGTCATCTGGTCGACATCGCATCGGATCGTGACGATCTTTGTCGATGGTGTCTCCACGTTCCACGCCGCGATCTCCCCGGGTCCGAGTCGTTCCACGACGGCCGGGAGACGCGCCAATCGAGTTCCCAGGCGGTCCCGAACGATGTCGACAGTCAACCCGTACGTAAAGGTCTGATCGAGCGAGGAATCGTTCCTGATCGTTCCGCTCGCTACCAGCATCCCGTCGTGTCGCCCGCATTCGTCCATGGTGAGTCGGGCGACGACGACGGCGCCCGACCGGTGGTATCGGGTCGAGGGTCCGAGACGGGGAGACTCGATGACGACGGTCTCCATGACCGGGGTGTCGATGATTTCGATCGCTTTGAGCGCTTCTGTTGATGCTTCAGTGGGTACGGTCGTTGGCGCGCCAGAAGCGATCGATGGCGCCCGATCGACGCCCGGCGTCCCCTGCAAGGCAACCATGATGATGACCGCGACCGCTGCGGCGGCGATGCCGACCGCGGCCCATGTGATGATCTGCCACTGACCGTCGGAGAGGCGCTTCGGCTCGTAGACCGTCGGCTCCGGCGTGCCGTCCCGTATCGATGTACCGCACTCGCTGCAGAAACGGGCGTTGGTGAGGACGATGTCCGCTCCGCATGTGGGGCATGTTGCCGGCTCCATCTTCCTGATGTCGACGGGTTTTGGCCCGATCTTGACCCTGTTGGTCTCCGAACCGCGGGCCCGAGACGCCATATAGAAAGCAGAGAACCCTGGGTTCGTGTCGGGTTAGAGGAGGTGGACGACGAGGAGGGCTGCGAGTAGCGCGAAGGTGTTCGTCGCGATGTGGGCGAGGACCGGGGCGACCGTGCTGTTGGCACGGAGACGGAGCCAGAGGAACGCAAGCCCGGCGATGGCGGTCCCCGCAACGGCGCCGGCGGCGGCCGCGACGACCCCGGCCACGCCCTGGAAGAGTCCGCCGGCCGGGTTGGTGTCCAACGTCTGGATCGTCGGCAGGATGTGCCACAGTCCGAAGAAGGTGCTGGTCGCCAGCGCCGCCCACAGCGGACGCCAGCGTCGGACGAACATGCCGAAGAGAACCCCGCGAAAGAGGGTCTCTTCATAGAACGCCGTTGCGATCGGGATCCGGATGAACGCGTCGAAGACCACTGCGGACACCGATCGATCGATCACCCGGTCGTCGTAGAAGAATTCGCGTGTCGCCGGGATGGCGACTCCGATCGTGATTCCCCCGCCGATGATCGCCATGACGATCCCTCCCACGACGAGGCCGCGGCGGATCCGATCCTTCCGGTATCCGAGATCGGTGACGGTCAGCCCTGCATGGCGCGCGATCGCAACGGCGACACCGAGGATGCCGAGGTTGAACGGAATGTGCCACCACGGGTCGAGGACCCGGTTGGCGACGACGTTCGCGTATCCGGTGAGCGCCAGGATGGCGGCGATGTGCCAGGCATGGATGTGATGTCCGCCGGGGGGTTTGCGGAGCCACGTCGATGGGTGCCACATGCGGTCCCATGCTGCCAACGTCCACGGCTCGTCGGCCTGGGACGGTGTGGGTGCGGGATCGCTCGGCGACTGCTCATCCTCGGTGTCGGACATCTCGGGGGAACCCTACCGGCGAATCGGGCGGTGGCGCTACGCTTGTGCTCATGGCGCTCCTCGATGCATTCAAACAGCAGGTGTTGAGCCTTGGACGGAGTGAAGCCCGAGCCAAAGCACGGCCGCTTCTCGTCGGCGACGAATCCTTCGAGCGCTCGGCGGCCGGTCTCGATCAACGTACCTCCGAGAAGTTCGTGCTGTTCTGGCTGCTCTCGGACCGGGCGCTGTACCTCGTCGCCGGAGGATCGGACGCCGACTGGGCGTTCTGTGTGCCGTATGCGGACATCGCCGAGATGTCGCTCGAATTCGATGAGGACGCGGAGATGCTGCCGTGGCACATCCGAATCGAGTTGCTGGAGAGCGGTCCGGACGAGGTCACGACGCTGGGGGAAGAGGCCGATCCCGGGAATCCACTTGCCCCGCCGCCACCGCGCACGATAGGGGAAGACGAATGGCGGCGCCTCGTCCGCGGGGAGATCATCCCTATCGAGGGCTACGCCGCAACGTCGCGCAAGTTCCGATCGACCCTCGCCCATCACCTTGCATCAACCGATGGGATTCTCCGCATTCGCGGCGAGGACAAGGCCGAGGCCCAACGTCGCCTGAAGATGAAGCGAAAGTCGGCTTCGAAGGCCGACGGCTAGCGGCGCCACCGGTACGGCCGATCACAAAGGGCCTTGACAGTTCTCCTCGCCTTTGCGACACTCGGTGAACCAGGCCGTCCGCTCCTCACGGGAGCGACGGCGTTTGTCGTCCAGGGAAACCGGACGAGCGGGTAGAGAGAGGAGGCGACATGAACACTCACACGACGGAAACCGGTCGGGTGGCGAACGGCATCGTGTCGCTGGTGCTCACCGGAATGGATGCTCCTCGCGAAAGCTGACACGACGATTGATCGTGACCGCGAGGAGCCGCCCGCAGGGGCGGCTCTCTTCATGGGCCATCGAGCATGACCCGACCGTTCAGAGCCCTGCCCCACCACACGACCCGAAGTCGCCGGCACGACGGCCTGGAATCCCGTGCCGGCGGCCTCGGAGTCGCAGACGCAAGGAAGGAGGGAGAGATGGCTGCACGCAACAGAAAGCGTGGTGATCACTGCTGTTACGGACACCGGTCGCCGCGATGGATCGAAGAAGCCAGCGCTTCGGCGATCCACGAAGTCGAGCGAGCTCGCAGTGCCGTCGCAGTGCGGTGACACGCCGTTCAGGACGGGAGCCATGGCTCCCTCAACACGGCAACCAGGCGGGTGGCACTCATCGTGTGAGTGCCACCCGCCTCCCTACGCGTCGATCGGAGCGAATCGGGCCGTGAAGTGGCGGAGCCACGGTGCCTGATCGACGATGCGATAGCCGCCCATATCCGACGCGCCGTTTGCGACGTCGATGACCACTTCCGCGACGTAGTCGATGTGGCTCTGCGTGTAGGTCCGGCGTGGGATGGCGAGACGCACGAGTTCCATCGCTGCCGGGGCATCCTCCCCGCCGTCGGGGTTCGGTCGTCCGAACATCACCGTGCCGATCTCGACGCCGCGCACACCGCCGTTGCGGTACAACTCGATCGCCAACGCCTGCGCCGGATACTGGTGCGGCGGGATGTGCGGGAGCATGGCCTTCGCATCGATGTAGACGGCATGTCCGCCCGCCGGTTGCACGATGGGGACACCGGCCCCGGTGATCTTGTCTGCCAGGTATTCGGTGGACCGGATCCGGTACCGCAGGTAGTTCTCGTCGAGAACCTCTTCGAGCCCCTGAGCCAGCGCCTCGAGGTCGTACCCGGCGAGCCCGCCGTATGTCGGGAATCCCTCGGTCAGGATGAGCAGATTCCTTGCCTGGAGGGACGTGTCGTGGTCGTTCATCGCGAGGAAGCCGCCGATGTTCACCAGACCGTCCTTCTTCGCCGATACGGTGCACCCGTCGGCGAGTGAGAACATCTCCTGCGCGATCTCTTTCGGTGTCCGGTCGGCGTACCCCTCTTCGCGGAGCTTGATGAACCAGGCGTTCTCGGCGAAGCGGCAGGCGTCGAGGAACATCGGGATGCCGTACTCATGGCAGACGGCGCGAACGGCCTTCAGGTTCTCCATCGAAACGGGCTGTCCGCCGCCGGAGTTGTTTGTGACGGTCATCATCACGAGCGGGACCCGGTCGGCCCCGACCCGCTCGATCGTCGCCCGCAACGCCTCGATGTCCATGTTGCCCTTGAACGGAAGGATCTCAGACGGTTCGGACGGCACGACTAGATCCATCGCCTCAGCACCCTGATACTCGACGTTGGCCCTCGTCGTGTCGAAGTGCGTGTTGTTCGGCACGACATCGCCGTCGGACACCATCACCGAGAAGAGGATCTTCTCCGCCGCACGGCCCTGATGGGTCGGAATGACCTCCGAATAGCCGGTCAGATCCTTGACGGCCGACTCGAACCGGAAGAAGCTCCGGCTCCCTGCGTACGACTCGTCGCCGCGCATCATCCCCGCCCACTGTTCGGATGACATCGCTCCCGTTCCCGAGTCGGTCAGCAGATCGATGATCACCTCGTCGGCGTGGAGGCCGAAGAGATTGTACCCGGCACGCTGCAATGCCGCTTCACGTTCGGAGGCGGAGGGAAGATCGATCGCCTGAACCGTGTGGATCCGAAACGGTTCGATGATGGTGCGGTACGGCATGGGGTCCTTTCGATCGGTGATCAGATTCTGGCAGCAGTCGGGAGCGTCCGAACCGGTAGGCTGCAACGTATGGAACTTCTCGGCGATCTCGACGTCCATCTTTTCAACGAGGGAACCCAAACTCACCTCTACGACCATCTCGGGGCGCAGATGCTGCCGACCGGCGGGGCGCACTTTGCCGTGTGGGCGCCGTCGGCCCGGGCCGTCTCCGTGATCGGCGAGTTCAACGCCTGGGACGCATCGACCCATGCGATGTTTCCGACCGACTCCGGGATCTGGAAAGCGTACGTGTCCGGTGCCCGTCTCGGCGATACGTACAAATACGCGATCACGACGGCGTCCGGGGAACGCATCGAGAAAGCGGATCCGGTCGCGTTTCTCGCCGAAGTGCCGCCGAAGACGGCCTCGGTCGTCTGGAACCTCGACTACGAATGGGACGACGAACAGTGGATGGGGAACCGCATGGGGCGCCAGTCGCACGATGGAGCGATGGCGATCTACGAGCTGCACCCGGGATCGTGGAGGAAGGGTGGCGACGGCAACTCTCTTTCGTACCGGGAGTTGGCCGATCCGCTCGCGGCCTACCTGAATGAGATGGGGTACACGCACGTCGAGTTCATGCCACTCTCCGAGCATCCGTACTACCCGTCGTGGGGGTATCAGGTGACGGGCTACTTCGCTCCGACGAGCCGGTTCGGCACGCCCCAGGATCTCATGTATCTGATCGACCGCCTCCACCAGGCGGGGATCGGGGTGATCGTCGACTGGGTCCCATCCCACTTCGCGACCGATGCGCACGGCCTCTCGCGGTTCGACGGAACGGCGCTCTACGAGCATGAGGATCGCAGGAAGGGATTTCATCCCGATTGGGGGAGCTTCATCTTCAATTACGGGCGCAACGAAGTCCGCTCGTTCCTCGTGTCGTCGGCCAACTTCTGGCTCGACCGCTATCACGTGGACGGGCTTCGCGTCGACGGGGTCGCGTCGATGCTCTACCTCGACTACTCGCGGGCCGAAGGCGAGTGGGAGCCGAACATCTACGGCGGGAACGAGAATCTCGAAGCGATCGAATTGTTGAAGCAGGTCAACACCGTCGCCTACGGGGAGCATCCCGGGATTGCCACGATCGCCGAGGAGTCGACCGCGTTTGCCGGCGTCTCCCGGCCGGTCGACATGGGTGGTCTCGGATTCGGATTCAAATGGGACATGGGGTGGATGCACGACACGCTCCAGTACTTCGCACACGAGCCCGTCCACCGGGCGTTCCACCAGAACGATCTCACGTTCAGGATGCTGTACGCCTACGACGAGAACTTCGTTCTCGCCCTGTCACACGACGAGGTCGTGCACGGCAAAGGCTCGCTGATCAACAAGATGCCGGGAGACGAGTGGCAGCAGTTCGCCAACCTGCGTGCGCTCTACGGCTACCAGTACGGCCTGCCCGGCAAGAAATGCCTGTTCATGGGCGGCGAGTTCGCCCAACGATCCGAGTGGTCGGTCGATCGGCAGCTCGAATGGTTCGTGCTCGAGCACCCCAACCACGCAGGAATGCAGCGATGGGTGACCGATCTCAACGACCTGTACCGAAGGGAAGAGTCGCTGTTCGTCGAGGACGGTGATCCCGCCGGGTTCGAGTGGATCGACGCGAGCGATGCCGGCTCGAGCATCCTCAGCTTCATCAGGAAGGGCGGCGCCCGGCCGATCCTCGTCGTGCTGAACCTGACACCCATCACCCGGCCGGGGTATCGCATCGGCGTGCCGGTCGGGGGACGTTGGGAGACCCTGCTCAACAGCGATGACGTCCGCTACTGGGGGTCGGGCGCCGGCACATCCGGCACGGTCGAGGCGGCAGAGGCGCCGGTGCATGGACGGGCTCATTCCGTGTCGTTGGAACTCCCGCCGCTCGGTGTCTTGTTCATGGCGCCGGTCGATTGACCCGTATGCGGCTTCGCCTTCAGGACGGTTGCGCGACCGGATGTTCTTTCCTGCGTTGTTCGACCCTGCGGGCGAGATCGCCGAAATCGGCGTCGATCCGGAATCGGTAGGCGTCCCACCAACCGTCCCGTTCGGGAGAGTAACGGCGGGGGGACGGCGTCCCCGTGAGCGCGATTCGCTTCATGAGGCGTTCGGTCCGGCGCATTCGTTCGACGGCGAACTCCGGAGGGATCGGGGTCAGGATCGTGACGCGAACGGATTGGCCCGGTCGGAGTGTCGGACCATACGGGTACTCCCATACCCGGTGGGTTCCGCTGACGACGACCGGCAGGACGGGGCGCCCGAGCCGTTCGGCGGCACGGAACGGACCGGCGTAGAACCCGGCTTCCACACCCAGGATGCTGCCCTGTGGGAACGCGACGAAGCTCTCGCCGCGAGCGAACGTAGCGGCGGCCCCGCGAAGCAGAGCCCGAAAGCCGACGGGGCCGGAGTCGGTGGAGATGCTCGTCTGGTCCGATGCCCGGAGGTACGGGCCGAGCAACCTCCACGAGAACAACTCATCGCGGGCAGCGAACGAGAGGTCGATCGGCAAACCGGCGAGGACCAGCGGATCGGCGAGTCCCTCATGGAGCGGTGCCACCAGATACTGCTCGCCCGGTTCGATGTGCTCGACGCCCGTCACGGTGAGGTGTACGTCCAGGGTGTCGATCACGGCGCTCGACCAGAAGCGTTCGAGGCGATGCAGAAGCCCGCGGCGCCCCGATCGTCCGGCCAAGATCATGGCCAGTCGGAGCGGTCCGAAGAGCACGAACCCGATGAGCGAGAGGCGGATCCACGTCGGACGGTCCTCGACGCGGGCGGTGCCGCGTGAGAACGGAATCGAGTAGGGCGGTCCAGAGGTCATCGGAAAGGGAACGAAGATCGAGCGAAGGTCATTCCGGGCCATCGATATGGAGCGGGAAGGGCGGCGTTGCTACCGGTGCTTCACAACGTCGTCGGCCCGCACGACCTCCACGTCGTGAGAGCCGCACGCATTGCAGCGGTACACGAAACCTTCGGGAGGAGCGGCCGCCGACGTCGTCCCACGGAGCGAAGCGCCGCAAACCCTGCAGTTGTCCAGCGTGTGATGCTGATTCGTTCCGCACCCGGGACAGTCGATCCACTCTTCCTCGCGGAAGTCGGTCTTGCCCCAATCGGCGAAGGCTTTGGTCAACTTCTCTTCCTCCGCCACGACTTCAGTGAACGGCGCCGGAGGTTCGTCGGTCGGTGCGATGGCCGAGGCGCGACCATTCTGAGGACGAGCCCGTCCGTTCCGGTCGAGTGAGAACAGGGCGATGCCCTGCGCCTGGGCAATGCTGATCGCGGCCGGTGTGAATCCGGCGGCAGAGAAGATGATGCGGGTTCGGGCATCCGGCTCCGAAGCAAGAACGGCCAGCACCGTCCGCTGTCCGATGGGGCGATCCGGAACGCGAACGAACACCGCGAACCTTGTCGAGCGGAGCTCAACGGCCTGAAGGCCGCGTTCGGCAACCTCGGTCGGCGGCTCCCCGACGTGGAACATCCACAGGTACGTGGCTTGATATGCCTGATCGAGTGTCAGGACTGATCCCGGTCCGTCTCGCATTCCCTCCGGCCTTTCGAGCACACGTTCACGATCGTTATCGGCAGCGACGCCGCTCTTCTAGAGGGCTGTCCGCGGAATCGAGTGATCCCAGTCCGCGAGGAGGGTTCTCAATGCCGCGACGAACGCCAGCGGCTGGTCGAGGATCAGATGGTGATGTGCTTCCGGGATGGAGACGACCGGTGCACTTCGTCCCATGAGTTCGTACATGTAGGCGGCCGTGTTCTCCGGGACGACGGTGCTTGACTCGCCGCGGAACAGGGCGATCCGACAGCGGACCGAGGCAAGTTGGTCCCGCATCGAGACCAGCGTCTGGTCGAACAGATGGGGATCGAACTTCCACGTCCATCCCCCTTCGGTCTCATGGAGCGACAGCCGGGCGACGTGGTCCACGATGTAGTCGTTGTCGCATGGCTGCGGGGGGATGAGACGGAAGTGTTCGATGGCCGTTGCCTCGTCCGGGTACGTGCCGGGGGTGCGGAACGCCTGGCCTCGTGCCCCGGCGCGAGACTCGGGGTCGGGTTCCCGAACCGGGGAGTCGACGATGACCGCTCCTGCGAGGTGGTCACAGTGAGTCGAAGCGAGCTGGATCGTGACCAGCCCTCCGAGGGAGTGACCGACCACGACCGGCGGTCCCGGAAAGCCGGCCGCGTCGGCTACGGCGACGACCTCTTCTGCCCAGAGCCGGTGGTCGTAGCGGTCGCGTCTGCCGCTGTCGCCGTGACCCGACAGATCGAGGGCCACGGCGTGCCACCGTTTGGCGAACATGGGAGCGAGGAACGACCACCAGTGTGCGTGAGCGGCTCCGCCGTGGACGAATACGAGCCCGGGAAGGCCCGGCTCACCCCATTCGAGATAGTGGATGTCTGTCCCTTCCACGGGGACCCACCCCTCTCGATACGGTGTGTCGACGGCGCGTGTGAACCAGTCCGGTGCAGGTACCTCAGCCATCGGCCGCCTCGGAGGGGAGTGTGAACCAGCGCAACCGTTCGAAGTTCTCCGTGAATGACTCCGGTTCGATCTCCCGGTCGGTCGGGAGCGCTCCCGCGAGGATCGCGCGCGCTTCATCGAGGTAGCGGGGGAGAACGGTGTCGGGGTCCCGTTGCGGCCGATGGTCGTAGCGCATCCAGCCGTCGGAGTAGTCGATCTCGGACAGGCTGAGTGGCGCTTCGCCACGCCCTCCGGTGTGCTCCCAGAGCCCGGTCGCTGCGTCGAACGTGTAGTGCGGGAGAAGCCGCCATCCTTCGTCCGCCACGAGGTGCACGGCCGCCACGATGAAGTCGAAGACTTCTTCCGTGACGAAGTAGTTGAAGTTGACGCGAACCCATCCGGGCTTGATGCCTTCGCATCCGCGCTCGATCTCCTTCTCGAATTCGAGCGAGGTATCGAGATCGATTCCGAGCAACTTGTGACCGTAGGGGCCGGCGCACGAACAGCCGCCTCTGGACTGGATCCCGAACAGGTCGTTGAGCAGCGCAACGACGAAATTGTGATGGAGATAGCGGTCGCCGTGGCGGATCACGAACGAGACGATCGACAGCCGATCGGCTTCCGGGTTCCCGAGGACCTTGATGTTCGGATTCTCGCTCCATGAAGCGATCGCCCGTTCGATGAAACTCTCTTCGAGACTCCGGATCCGTTCGCTCCCGACGGCCCGTTTCAACTGGAAGACGAGACCGGCGCGGATGGAATCGATGATCGCCGGGGTGCCGCCCTCCTCGCGATGCTCGATGTCGTCGAGATACCGATGTTCGTTCGCGTTGACGAACGCGACGGTGCCACCACCGGGGTTTGCCGGAACGCGGTTCTTGAAGAGTTCCTTGCGAGCAACGAGGACTCCCGGTGTTCCCGGCCCACCGATCATCTTGTGTGGCGAGATGAAGATCGCATCTTTGTACGCGAGCGGATCGTCGTCGGGGAGAACGTCGATCGCCACATAGGGAGCAGCCGCCGCGAAGTCCCAGAAGGACAGCGCCCCGTGATCGTGGAGGAGATGGGCGATCGCGCGAGTGTCGGAGATGATCCCGGTGACGTTCGAGGCTGCGGAGAAGCTGCCGATCTTCAGGGGACGATCCGCATGCGCTTCGAGTTGGCGTTCGAGATCTGCGATGTCGACGTGGCCGTCGGCGTCCTCGGCGATCCTGATCACGTCCGCGATCGACTCCCGCCACGTCAACTCGTTGGAGTGGTGCTCGAACGGTCCGATGAAAACGACGGGTCGCTCCGATGCCGGGACGTGATCCGACAGGTGATAGCGATCGTCGAGCGTGCACGGAATACGAAGGCCGAGCACGTTGACGAGATGATTGATTGCCCCCGTTGCCCCCGACCCGGCGAAGATCACCGCATAGGTGTCATCTGCGTTCACACAGGTGCGGATCATCTCGCGTGCTTCCTCGCGGAACCGGGTCGTTTGGAGGCCGGTGCCGGACGACTCTGTGTGCGTGTTGGCGTACAGGGGGAGGACGACATCGCGTATGTAGTCCTCGATGAACGACAGTGAACGGCCGGAGGCCGTGTAGTCGGCGTAGGTGACCCTGCGGTGTCCGAACGGCCCGGGAACGGCGTACTCGGATCCGATGACGGACGTGCGAATCGTCTCGATGAGGTCCATGAGACGGAAGGGTAGAGCAGCACCGATCCAGATCCGAATGGTCCTCGGGGGGCATCCTCCTGCTTAGGGACTTTCGCCGCGGCGCGCGGGACTTCGGTCCCTAGAGAACGGGTCCGCTTCCGGCAAACAATGACGGCATAGCGATCCGCGGGTACGTGGACGTCTCTGGATCGGAGAAGGATCCAGGCGACGAAGTAGCCACGCAACGAGGATCTTCCAAAAGGGAGTTTCCGCGTGGCCAGAGTCGATCTCCAGATCACCAGACGACAGTTTCTTGCAACGGGTCTCGCCGGCACGGCGCTTGCCGGGACCGGCATGGGACCCGGACGCTCCAACCTCTCGATGCGCTACCCCGACCCCCCGTGGTTCGCGACCGGCGAGGTCGTCACGACCTACAACTACTGCGACATGTGTCCGTGGAAGTGTGGCATTGCGGTGCAGAGCGTCGACGGCAAGGTCATCAAGATCGACGGCAACGCTCCCGATCCGAAGAGCCGTGGAAGGCTCTGCGGGCGAGGACAGGCCGGTGTGTCGTTCATGAACGACCCGGACCGTCTCCAGTCGCCGATGATCCGCACCGGAGAGCGCGGCGAAGGGAAGTTCCGGGAGGTTACGTGGGAAGAGGCGCTCGACTACACCGCGGAGAAACTCCTCGCAATCAAGGACCAGTACGGTCCCGAGTCGCTGGCGATCTTCGGCCATACGTCGGGCGATTTCTGGTTCACCGATTACTTCGCGCAGGCATGGGGCACGCCGAACGCGGCGAAACCTTCATCAGCCCTGTGTCTCAGTCCGAGGGATGAAGCATCGACGCTCACATTCGGGCACGCGGTCGGCGGACACGAGCCGATGGACTGGGAGGAGATGCAGTGCATCACACTAATCGGGAGCCACATCGGTGAGGATGCGCGCAACACCGTCATGCAGGACTTCGTCGAGGCCCGGGCGCGTGGCGCACAAGTGATCGTTGTCGATCCCCGGTTCTCCACCGCCGCGGCCAAGGCCGACTACTGGCTGCCGATCAAGCCGGGAACGGACACGGCGCTGCTGCTGGCATGGATCAACGTGCTCATCACCGAGGAGCGCTACGACCGGGCCTACATCGATCAGTGGGCGACAGGGTTCGATGAACTGGCATCCCACATTCAAGAGTTCACACCCGAGTGGGCGGCCGGTATCACGGACCTGAGTGCCGACCAGATCCGAACGACCATTCGCGTCATGGCGGATCGCTCACCGCAGGCGGTCATCATGCCGGGCCGTCACGTCACGTGGTACGGGAACGACACCCAGCGGATGCGGGCTGAGTACCTCGTCAACTCGCTCCTCGGCGTCTACGGACGGCACGGGGGCATGTACTTCAACAAGTCTCCGTTCCTCGACTCGTATCCGCATCCCCCGTTCGCCGTGCACGGAAGCTCGGGCGGATGCTCCGCGGAACCGGGAGAGGAGAGCGACGTCCTGCCGCTCGGTCCTTCCGGCAAGGCCCGTGCGGACGGTGCCCGGGAGGCCTTCCTGCGTGGACCGACGGCGATGCAGGAATTGATCGATCCCATGATCACCGACGATCCGTACCGGATCGCGGGTCTGATCGTCTACGGAACGAACCTCCTCAACTCGGTCCCGATGCCGAACCGTACGATCGAGGCACTCAAGAAGCTCGACTTTGTGCTGGCCGTCGATGTCCTGCCACAGGAGCACGTCGCGTGGGCGGACGTGGTCTTCCCCGAAGCGACGTACCTCGAGCGGTACGACCAGCTCTCGACCGTTCCACACAAGACGCCGTTCATCCAACTGCGAGAGCCGGCCGTTCCTCCCATGTACGACACGATGCCCGGATGGATGATGGCGAGGGAACTCGGCCTGCGGGTCGGGCTCGACGCCTTCTTCAAGTGGGAGACGATCGAGGAGTACCTGAACACGCGGCTGCGATCCGTCGGCTCCAACCTCGAGAAGATGCACGAGGCCGGCGGTGTGATCATCCAGGAAGGCAAGCCGTACCTCGAGGACTTCGAAGCCGACGGAGGCACGCCGTTCCACACGCCGTCCGGGAAGATCGAACTGTCGGTGGCAGAACTGGCAGAAGCCGGACTCGATTCGATCCCCGTTTACGAGCCGACGGAGGAGCCGCCGGACGGGTACTACCGGTTGTTGTACGGCAGGGCGCCCGTCCACACGTTCGCCAAGACGCAGAACACCCCGGACCTGAGCGCGGTCTACCCGGAGAATGAACTGTGGATCAACGAGGACGAAGCCGTCGCCCTCGGGTACGCCAACGGTGATCGTGTGTGGCTCGAGAATGAAGCGGGAGATCGAACCGGGCCGATCGCCGTCAAGGCAACGCAGCGGATCCGGAAGGATGCGGTCTTCATGGTGCACGGGTTCGGCCAGCAATCCTCCGGGCTCACGAATGCGAACGGCAAGGGGGCGAGTGACACGAAACTCATGAGCCGCTACAAGCTCGATCCGATCAGCGGGGGAGCCGGTCTCCGTGTCAACTTCGTTCGATTGACGGAGGGAGGCTGACATGGCATCTGCATTCCTGCTCGACATGACCCGCTGCATCGGCTGTGAAGCCTGCGTCCTGGCATGCAAGGCCGGGAATGAGCTTCCCGTCGAGATGCAGTACATCGAACTCATCGAACGCACTTCCGGCACGTTCCCGAACCTCGTGGGAGGCTTCGAGAACCACCGGTGCTACCACTGCACCGATGCCGCATGCGTGGCGGTCTGCCCGACCGGCGCCTTGTTCAAGGAAGACGGTCTTACCAGACTGGATCGGGATGCATGCAGCGGCTGCGGCTACTGCGTCCAGGCCTGTCCCTACGGGGTCCCGAAGATGGTGGGCGGCCGATCCAGCAAGTGCGATGCCTGTGCATCGAACGTCGGGGCGGGCGGGTCACCCTGGTGCGTGACCACCTGTCCGGCGCAGGCCCTCCAGTTCGGAGACCGCGAGAAGATCCTTGCTGAAGCCAAGTCGCGAGTGGCGGCGCTGAAGGACCGGTACCCGAAGGTGCAGGTATACGGAGAGACGCAGGCCGGTGGCTTGGGCCTCGTCCTGGTCCTCCCGGACGATCCGGAGACCCTCGATATCCCGGCAGATCCGCCGCTCGTTCCCGTCACCGTCGATGTGTGGAAGCACATCGTCCAGCCGGTTTCGATGGGGGCTACCGCTCTCGCCGCCGTCGGCGCCGGCGTTCTCGGTGTCATCGCCAGACGAAATCACCTTGCCGAACTCAAGGAGCTCGAGGAGCAGGAGAAGGCAGGCGTTGCCGCAGGTGGGTCTGAGAGCACGGAGGAAGAACGATGAGCGGCCATGACCACGAAGGGGAGATCCTTCGCTACCGGACCCGTCAACGGATCGTCCATGCGGTCATGGCGAGTTCGTTCCTGATCCTGCTCATCACCGGGCTTGCCCTCGTCTGGGGTCCGCTGGCGTTCATCGCCGCAGGGGGATGGTCCCGGTATCTGCACCGGATCGCCGCCGTCGGGTTCATCTCGGTGCCGTTCCTCTACATCCTGCTCGACCGTGCGGGTGCCAGGGAAGTGCTCGTGGAGTCCTTCCAGTACGACCACGACGACGTCGTGTGGTTCAAGAAGATGTACCGCTACGCGCTCGGACGTACGTCCGACATGCCGCCGCAGGGACGATTGAACGCCGGGCAGAAGCTGCACCACTCGGCAGTGATCATCTTCTCGGCCGTCATCGTGGCCACGGGGATCGTCCTGTGGGGATTCAAGTCGAGCCTGAGCCCGACGATGCTCGCATGGACCGCGATGATCCACGATCTTTCGATGCTCGCGCTCACGCTGCTCCTCGTCGGACACGTCTTCTTCACATACGTCTACAAGGCCTGGTCCTCGATGGCCACCGGTTACGTCCCGGAGGACGAGATGAAGCTCGAACACGGCAAGTGGGTCGAGGAGCTCGAGCACCAGGTTGCCACGGGTTCAGAGTCGTGAGTAACCGCGGCAGCAAATGTTGAAAGGGAACCGGAGAGGGGTCGCGAGACTCCCATACAGAGAAAGGGAAACCATGAGAAGGATGCATCGAGCATCACTCCTGATTGGGCTCATGCTCGTGCTGGCGATGATTTCGGCGGCATGCAGTTCGAGCAGCGAAGAGACAACGACGACGGCGGCGCCGACAACGACGGTCGCCACAACGACGACGATGGCGTTCGATCTGACGGCGTCCGTCGACGAATACCTGAAGGCGCTGCCGGACGGCTACTACGCCATCGGTGATGTCCAGGTGTTCAAGGACGGCGTCGCTGCGAGCAGTGCTCTCGTGATCGATGTTCGTGAAACGAGCGAGTACGAAGAGGGCCATATTCCGGGAGCGGTGAACATTCCGATTCGGACACTCGCACAGAATCTGGACAAGATCCCGACCGACAGCCAGGTCTACGTCTATTGCGCCTCCGGGTTCAGGGCGGCACAGTCCCTGGCCTCGCTCGGCATGCTCGGCTACGACAACGTTCTGTCCTACAAGCCGGGTTGGGCCGGATGGACCGACGCTGGTGAAGAGGTCAGCACCGAGGCCGCAGAAGCACCGGTCGTCGGTGCGCCGGACATCGAGCCGGCGCTGCTTGCAGCGGTCGACGGCTATCTGTCGAGCATCCCCGACGGTTTCTACTCGGCGGGCAAGGCCGACGGCGTTCTCGAAGCCGCCGCGGCAGGGACGGCCCTGGTCGATGTGCGGACGGCCGGAGAGTACGAGAAGGGACACGTTGACGGCGCTCAGAACATCGACATCCACAATCTCGCGATGGACTTCGATGCGATTCCGACCGGTTCGAACGTGATCAACTACTGCGGATCCGGTCATCGAGCCGGCATGTCGGTTGCGGTGGTGCACGTGCTCGGCGCGGACAACGTCAAGGCCTACGGCGGGAGCTACCAGTCGCTGGTTGATGCCGGCGCACCGGTCGCACCGTAGGGAAGACAACAAGCATCCGAACCTACAGATCGGAGGGGAGCGGAGCGCCGCTCCCCTCCGGCGCGTCCGGGATCAGGCTGCGGCCGGGCGACAGACCTTGCAGGGGCGGAACCCGGCCGTTTCGGCGTCGGCTTCGGATCGGAATTCGACGCGATGCGCATCGCTGATGCCCCGTGCGTGACGGCACGTCGGATAGCAGTAGATGCCGGTCGTATCGCTTCCGATGAGCCGGATGCCGCGTCCCGCCAGGGCCTCGATCTCATCCGGGTCGATGCCCTCTCGTTGGAGCAGGGACCGCTTCATCGGAGACCCGTACGCATAGTTGCCGATCTTGCCGTCGGTTCGGACGACACGGTGGCAAGGGATCAGGACCGGCACCGGATTCCGTCCCAGGGCGGTGCCGACGGCGCGCACCGCACCGGGATTGCCGATCTCTCTGGCGATCCATCCGTAGGGGCGGATCTCCCCCGGCGGAATCTCCGCACATTTTTCTAGCACCTTGCGTTGGAACTCTCCGATCGAAGACAGGTCGATCGGGAGACGGCCGAGGCGTCCCGTGTGGAGCGTCTGCTCGAGGTGCTTCTCCAAACGTGCGGGCGGTGTGTCCGTGGGGATCGCCGTTCGCGGGTGTCGACGCTCGAAGTCGCCGGCTTCCCCAACCGCGTCCACGGGGACGAAGGCGGTCACGCCCCGGCCGTTCCATGCGACGTATGCGGGGCCGGTGGGTCCTTCGACAACGGCGTACTCGTCGACGAAGTCGGTCCTTCGGAGCACATCGTCGAGAACGGTTTTCGGTGCCGAGCGCCGGAGCGAGGCGAGGTTCTCTGTCAGGTCATCGGGTCGACTCATTGTTCCTCCTCTGCGATGATCGTGCGAAGTCGTGCGAGGCCGCGCCGCACGTCCGAGCGACTGGTGCTCTGAGATCGTCCGGTCGCTTGCGAGATCTCTTCATAGGTCAGGCCGACGACATGGTGGAGCACGACCGCCGTTCGCTGCGGTCCCGAGAGGAAGGCGAGTCTGACGCGCCACATGGCGAGATCCGCGTTGGCAGTTGCCTCGGTCGCCGTGTCGATGGAACGGTCGCGGTGCTCATCGACCGGCGGATCCTCCGGGTGCCTGGCCCGTGATCGGAGCAGGTTCCTGCACCGGTTCAGCGCGATGGTCCAGAGCCACGGCCGGAGTTGGAGATCTCGGATGCGTTCCGGGTCGTACGTGCCGAGTGCCCGGTAGGCACGGACGAAGGTGTCCTGCGTCACGTCCTCGGCGTCGGAGCGATTGCGAGTGAACTGGAGCGCGCCGGAGTAGATGCCGTCCTGGAAGGAACGGACCAGATCGGGAAACGCCCCGTCCCGGTTGCTTGCGAGCCGCTCGGTCAATGTATCGAGTGTCATGGTCATCTCACTGGAAGAACCCCGGACGTGTGTCCTGCGTTGCAGCACCTGAGGTTCGCAGATCGATCTCGGAGTCGACGGCGTTCGTCGAGGCGCTGTCGTCCGCACGAGCGTAGACGGTTCGGGTGGGTCGCGGCGATGGATCCCACCGACCCCGACGGCGCTACCTTTCCCCCATGGATCGTTCGACACGCAGCGGGATCGGCTTTGCTCTCCTCGCCGCCCTCTTCTGGGGCGTGAGTGGAGCAGTGGCGGCCGATGCGTTCGCCGCGGTGACTCCCGCACAGGTTGCCGAAGTCCGTGCCTTCGTTACGACGCTGTTCTTCATTCCGTTCGCGTGGCGCCGCGGCGTGCTCTCTCCGCGCGGAGGCCTCGTCTGGTTCGCGGCGTTCGGAGCGAACCTGGCCCTTGTCAACGTGACCTTCTACTGGGCGATCGACCGGCTCGGCGTCGGTCCCGGTGCGACCATTCAGTTCCTGGCGCCGATCTTCATTCTCATATGGATGGTCGTCGTCGAGCGCCGGAGTGTCGCGCCCGTCGTCTGGGGGGCGGCCGTCGTGGCCGTCACCGGCGTTGCCCTCATCACCCAAGCCTGGCAACTCGAAGGCGGAGACTGGATCGGCGTCATGTGGGGCCTGATCTCGGCGGTGGCGTTCGCCTCCTATCTGGTCTTCGGCGAGCACCTCGGGCGCCGATACCCGTCGATGACGATCGTCACGTGGGGTTTCATCTTCGCCTCGGTGATCTGGCTCGTGTTCCAGCCGTTGTGGGTGTTCCCGACGGATCTCGCGGGAATCGTCTGGTTCGAACTCGTGTGGGTCGGCATCATGGGGACGGCACTGCCTTTCCTGTTCGAAGTGTCGGCGTTGCGGCGGGCATCGTCTGGGATCGTCGGCGTGATCGCAACGACAGAGCCCGTGTTCGCTGCGGCGGTCGCATGGGTCTGGCTCGGTCAGAACCTGAGCGGCGTTCAGATTCTCGGAGGTGCCATGGTGCTCGGCGCGGCTGCGTCGATCCAGCGGTGGGGTGCCTCGGACGTCGAGATTCCGCTCGAGCCGGCTCGCTAGGCGGTCTGTCGCTGGTACCGTGACCCGCATGAGACTCTTCAAACGCGTCGCACTCGGTGTCTTCCTGCTGAACGTTCTGCTCGTCGTGGCCGCGCAAGTGGCCAAGCGGATCCTCCCGTCGTACGGAGACGAGAGTTCCGATGTGTTCGCAGCCGTGGCAGCGATGGACGGCGCCGAGGTGACCAACCACTCGGACTCGTTCCGGGCGGGTTCGGGCACCGCTGTGATGGGCGGGATCGCCATCGACCTCACCCATGCGACGATCGCGCATTCGGCGACCCTCGAGCTGACGGCGATTGCAGGCGGAATCGACGTCGTCGTGCCGCCGACGTGGCGGGTCGAAATGACGGTCTCGGCATTCGCAGGGGGAGCGGAGAACGCAACGAATCCCGACGCCGTCGGTGACGATGCGCCCCTCCTCGTGATCGACGCCCGTACCTACTTCGGAGGAGTCAGCATCCGCACCGCGTCCTGAGCGGATTACGGTTCGGAGGATTCGATCGACGCCTGGACGATCCGGGCGAACGCGAGAACACTCTCGGACCGATTCGGGTATTCGAGTGCACGTGAGAGAGCTTCGATCGCTCCGCTTCGATCCCCCGAGTCTCGAAGGGCGATTGCGCGATACACGAGTGTCATCGCGGTGACATCGTCGTCGTTGAGAACACGCTCCGTCAAGGCGATCGCTTCCTCGAAGCGTCCCGAAGCGCAAAGCAGTTCGACCTGTGAGAGGACCACGTGTGTGGTGCGGTCGACGAGGTCGAGCATCGCGATCGCCGATCCGAAGTCACCGTTCTCCTGAGCGAGTTCCGCGACGGTGAGGGCGATGGCGGTCCTCATGATCGGAAGGGCGACGGCTACACCGGGAGCGATCGGGACGACGATCCCAGCATCGGGGAGGTAGGTCCTGATGAACGTGTCCTCTCTGGGCTCGAAGCCGCCGACGACCGTCCGACCGAGGAGCTCGGCAGCGTAGGTGCGTCGACTCTCGAGCGAGAGCAGGCCGGCGAGGACGTCGGCCGTGTTGCGGTACTGGGGGTGCCGGCCACCGGCGAGGTCGATCGCATGAGGATCACCCGTAACGACTGCAGCGTGCAGCGCCTTCTCTCCGGCCCGTGCGAACCATCCGGGGCTCTTGCGGGCGGCCAGTTCGGCGTACTCGTCGGGACCCGGGAAGTCCCACTTCGTGTCTGTCCACTCGCGGCTTTGCCGACCGCCGAGACGGAATCCGAACTCGTTGTTGAGCGGGTCGTACCACCAGTCACCGTCGCTGTAGACCAGCGCGTTCCATCGGCGTCGTGAGCCATACCCGAACGACCAGGACATGGAGCCTCTTCCACAGTGTGCGTTCGGCTCACCCTATCGCACGATCCGGCGGTACCCTCGCGCCATGGCCGTCGATCTCGCAGGAACCATCACCTATCTGAAAGACCATGCCGTCGAGCACGGTTTCCACGTCCACGACGAACGGCATTTCGTTGAGACCTACACCCTCCGACAGGCGTGGGAGGTGGATCTTCACCCCGCCGAAGCATGCGAGGGGCCGCTCGATCTGCACCTCGCGATCGACCTCGACCCCCGAATCGTGTTGGATCTCGAGGACCTCCTCATGTCGTCATCCGACACGCCGGAGGATCCCGACGGTCGATTCGCGGTTCCGTTCCTCTTCAACTGGGGGTTGCCGGCGTTGGCGAGTCCGCCCGACCTGATCGTGCTCTCTGCCGAACTCGCGGGGATCGGCGGCGTCGACCTGCCCATCGAGGTGTCCGCCGTTGACAGTTTCGGCGCTCTCTCCGACGGCGAAGAGCGGCGGCTCTCGCTCGTGGCGGGGGTCCAGCATTCGCTCGTCGACCTCATGTATCGCCAGGACAGCCTGTGTGAGACGCTGGATCGTGTCCACGCCGTCAGCATGTACATCGTCGACCAGGCACCCGACTGGATCGGCTGATCGACTCAGGCTTCGGCCCCGTGCTGGTCGAGCCACTTCGTGATCGGTGCAGGCATCTCGGCCGGCCGATCCCCCCAGTAGTACACCACGACCGAACCGCCCGCTGCATCGTGGAGCGTTCGCCGTTCCGGGCTGATGAACATGCCGAGGAACCCCAGACCGAAGAACATGAAGGAGATCGGATAGACGAGTTGCCGAACGGCGGCCCTGCGCGCCGAGATCGGCGTTCCATCCCGCGCGACGACGCTGACCCCGATGACGCCCATGCCGATTGTTCGCCCGGCGAGAGCGATGCCAACCCAGTGGTAGAGGAAGGTCCACAGTCCCGCCAAGAAAAGGCCGAGGAGCGCACCCTCCCACTCCGTTCCGAGCTGGATGCTGAAGAGATAGTTGAGTACGAAACTCACGCCGAACACCATGAACAAGAACGCAAACGAGGCGATGACCGAGTCGAGAACCACTCCGAGGATCCGTGACACCGGCCCTGCGTAATGGCCGGTGAGTTGACCGCGTCCGTCTGCATCGACTCCCATGGTCGCCTCGAGAGCGGGCGGGGCGGTCGGTCTGACCGACGGGTCCCGCCTGAGGAGGCGATAGATCGTGCGTTCGACGATCTGATCCACGGCGACGATCTGCCGGCGGACGACATCCATCGCCGATCCGGCGAGCGCTCCCGTGCTCTCACGCACGATGTCGGGGATCCCGGCCCGGTCGGTGAGATCTTTCACGTCGACGCGGTCGAGGAGTGCGTCGACGTCGACCCGGTCCATCAACGCGTTCACGTCGACGCGGTCGAGGAGTGCGTCGACGTCGACCCGGTCCATCAACGCGTTCACGTCGACGTTGTCGAGGATCACCTGCGGATCGACGCGGTCGAGGAGTGCGTTGACGTCGACCCGGTCCATGAGTGCGTTGACGTCGACCTGGTCGATGATCGTGTCCGGATCGACCGCATCGACCACCACGCCGGTTGCACGCGAGAAGACCTTCGAGAAGAGGCTTCCGCTGTTCGGTCCGGTGTCGTTCGTCATTGAGATTGCCTCACCGGCATACACGCCCCGGGTCGTTCATGAGGCGACGATATCACGCTTGAGCGCCTGGCTCTCCTCTCCTATTCGTAGGCGATCGCTTCGAGAACGTTGAGTCGGGAGGCCTTCCACGACGGGTAGATCGCTGCGATCAGGCCGGCGAATGCCGCCAGGAGGACGAGTACGGAGACTTGACCAGCCGGAATCGAGAACGATCCGAGTCCTTCGTCCGCAAGCGCCCGCACGACGGCCCAACCCAGGAACAGGCCGACACCGACGCCCATGACGGCACCGAAGAGGGCGATGACCACGGCCTCCCAGCGGATCATGCGTCGAACCTGGCTGCGCACCATGCCGACGGCACGGAGGAGGCCGATCTCTCTCGTCCGTTCGATGATCGAGAGGGCCAACGTGTTCGTGATGCCAAGCACCGCGATGATGATGGCGAGGAACAGCAATCCGGTGAACAAGACGAGCATCTGATCGATCTGAGACTCGGCGTCCGCGATGATCTCGCTCTTATTCTGGACTTTCACGTTGGGGTAGTCGGCGGCCACACCGTCGATGGCCGCTCGAGCATCAGCGAGTGCCACACCGTCGGCCCTGTTAGCGAAGACCCAACCGTCGGTGGGGTCGCTGAAGCCAACGGCATATGCGGTGTCGGTGATGACGTAGTTGCCGAAGTTTGCGGAAGCGATCGTGCCTGCGATCTCGAATTCGCCGCCCGAATCTTGTGGGAACACGATCGCTACCGAGTCACCGACCGACCACCCGTTGTCCTGCATCAGCGACTCGGCGACGAGCACCCCATCGGTCTCGGCGAGTCTCTCGTACGCATCCGGTGATACGTCGAAATTCGTGACGGTATCGATCGTTTCAGGGTCGACCGCGACGACGGACGTGCCTTCGCCCTCTACAGCGGCGGTGCCGATCTTCACGGTGGAGACATCGCCGATCTCGGGCAACGCTCGAACTTCGTCGGCGAACGTGGGGCTCACGCCGACGGCGAAGTTCGTTGATTGCGCCGAGAAATCGCCGGGGAACGTGTCGGTGACCGACTCCGAAATGGAGGTCTTGATCGAGGCGCCGAACACCGCGACGAAGACGACGAGCGCCACGCCGATCATCAACGCAGACGCGGTCGAAGCCGTCCGCCGAGGCTTGCGTCTCGTGTTGTCCTGGGCCAGTTGCCCTGCGACTCCGAACATTCTCGGGAGCGGCCAACCGAGGACTGCCGCGATGGGATCTGCAGCAAGCGGGGCGATGATCGAGACGCCGACGAAGAACACGAGTGCTCCGATTCCGACGAACCAGAGTCCTCCGCCGATCGACGCGAACAACCCGAGGAACAGTGCCGCCACGCCCGCACCGAGAGTGATCGAGCCTGCGATCGCGCGGGTGTGCAGCGATCGGCGCTTGGGACGAGCCGCCTCCTCGTTCATTGCAGCGATGGGAGGGACGCGGGCCGCCTTCCTTGCAGGCAACAGAGCGGAGACGATCGTCACAATGAGCCCCACTGCCATGCCGACGATCACCGTTCTGGGGAGCACCGTGAGCGGTCCGTCGGGCATGTTGAATCCGAATGCGTTCATGGCAGCGGCGAGACCGAGGGCGAGGAGCACACCGACTCCGATTCCGACGGCCGAAGCGACCAGCCCAATGATCAGCGCCTCCACGATGACCATCCAGGTCACCTGTTTCCCGGTTGCGCCGATGGCTCGGAGGAGGGCCAGTTCCCGTGTTCGTTGCGCCACGATGATGCGGAACGTGTTGCTGATGATGAACGCACCGACGAACACGGCGACGGCGGCGAATGCCAACAGGGCGATGTTCAGAAAGCCCAGCCCCTCGGAGATGGCTTCGGTCTGCTCGGCGTTCGACTGCTCGGCGGTGACCACTTCGATATCACCATCGATCGTGGAGGTGATATTCGCTGCCAGTTCCTCCGGAGTGATGCCCGACTCGGCGGCGACGGAGATCGCGCTGTATCGACCTTCCAGGTCGAAGAGTCGTTGAGCTTCTCCGAGTTCGAACATGGCGAGTGTTGCCCCGGCGAGGCTGTCGCTGTCTCCGAAGCTGGCGATGCCGACGATGGTGAACTGCTCGGGGGCACCGATCGTAAGAACCGTGATCGTATCTCCGACCCGAAGGTCGTTCATCCGGGCCGAATTCGCGTCGATTACGACCTCGCCGGCAACCTCAGGGCCCCTGCCGTTGCCGTCCTTGATCGTGACGGGACTCAAAGAGGGCTCCGTCGACCAGGAGTAGCCGAGGGTCGGTGGGCCCTGCCCGCCTATGGCCTTGCCTCCCTTGTCGACGAGTTGGGCGAATCCGACGACGCCGCCTTCAGCGAGTCGCACCCCCGGTGCTGCGGCGACGACGGTCAGGGTGTCCTCTGGGATCGATCCGTACTCTGTGCTCTGGAATGGGTCGTTGGAGTTGCCTGTGTCGAATGGCGCCGGCCGGACGTAGGCGTCGACTCCGGTCGCCGTCGTCTCGAGGAGCGCGTCGAATCGGGCACTGATGGAATCCGTGAAGACGAAGCTGGCCGCAACGAACGCGACGCCGATGACGATCGCAAGGGCAGTGAGAGTGAGCCGCACCTTGTTGGCGAACACACCCTTGATGGCTGCACGCAACATGGTCAGGACCCCATGTGTTTCATCTCGTCGAGGATCGATTCGGGCGTCGGATCAACCATCTCGGCCACGACATCGCCGTCGGCGAGGAAGACGATCCGGTTGGCATAGCTCGCAGCGATGGGGTCGTGGGTGACCATCACGATCGTCTGGTCGAACTCGCGGACCGCCGTTCGCATGAAGTCCAGGAGCTCCCCGCTGGCGACGGAGTCGAGGTTGCCGCTCGGCTCGTCGGCGAAGACGATTTCGGGTTTCGAGACGAGCGCCCGTGCGGCCGCTACCCGCTGCTGCTGACCCCCGGACAGTTCGCTGGGCCGGTGATCGAGACGGTCGCTGAGCCCGACGGCTTCAACGACACGTTCGTACCACTCGCGGTCCGGTTTGTCTCCGGCGATCGAGAGGGGGAGAAGGATGTTCTCTTCGGCGTTGAGCGTCGGGATCAGGTTGAAGGCCTGGAATATGAACCCCACCTGTTCACGGCGCAGAATCGTCAGATCCTTGTCTTTCAGCGTTCCGAGTTCGGTCTCGCCGATGTACACCGATCCATCGGTGAGTTCGTCGAGGCCTGCAAGCGTGTGCAACAGGGTTGACTTGCCCGATCCGGAAGGGCCCATGATCGCCGTGAACTCGCCGCGCCTGAAGTCGGCCGAGATGCCGTCGAGAGCCCTGATCTCGGCGTCGCCCTCACCGTAGACCTTGGTTCCGCTCCGTATGCGGGCGGCGAGTTGGGTTGCCGGAATCGTCTCCAACATGATGTTCCCTTCGTGTGCAATCCTGTGGACCAGGTGAAGGTACGGGAGGTTGGTGGACATGTCATCGGCCGGGGGAGGTGTTGCGTCTCATCCGATCGGATGAGTGAACCCCGAGGATGGGATGAGGGTCCGGGCCCTACGTTTCGGGGTTCTCCCCGGGTCGGACGAGACCGGATTCGTAAGCGACGACGACGGCCTGGACCCGGTCGCGGAGATCCAGTTTGGCGAGGATGTGAGAGACGTGGGTCTTGACGGTCGCTTCAGACACGAACAGAGCGTCGGCGATTTCTGCGTTCGACAGGCCCGTCGCAAGACTGCGAAGGACTTCGACCTCACGGTCGGTGAGGTCGTCCATGCCGTCGATCGCGGCGTCCGGTTCGGGCCGTGAGGCGAATTCTTCGATGAGGCGCCTCGTGACGGAGGGCGCGAGCAGGGCTTCTCCCCGGGCAACAACACGAATGGCGTGAATCAAGTCATCCGGTGGAGTGTCCTTCAGGAGGAACCCGCTGGCCCCCGCCCGAATTGCGGCGTAGACGTACTCGTCGAGGTCGAACGTCGTGAGGATGAGAACGTACGGTTCGGGATCGAGTCCCGATTCGATGATCCGTCTCGTCGCTTCGATGCCGTCCATGGTCGGCATGCGGATGTCCATCAGGATGACGTCCGGTCGCAAGCGACGCGTCGTCTCGACCGCTTCCCGTCCGTCCTCGGCCTCTCCCACGACACTGATGTCCCTCTCTGCGTCGAGGATCATGTGGAGACCGGATCGGATGAGCGCCTGATCGTCGACGATGAGCGTGCGGATGAAAGTCACGAGTTGTCGCATGGTATCGAGGTGGCGACTCGGAACCCGCCGCCGTGGCGCGGCCCGGCATCGAAAGATCCCCCGAGCGCAGTTGCGCGTTCGCGCATGCTGATCAGCCCGTGACCGGAAGCCGAGTCGATCAAAGAGCTCGCAGCGCCGCGTCCGTCGTCAACGATCTTGATGTCGACCATTTCGGGTCGATACGTGATCGTCACCGTGGCGGTCGTATCGGGTCCGCCGTGTTTGAGACTGTTCGTGAGGGACTCCTGGACGATCCGATACGCGTTGAGGTCCATACCTGGTGGAAGCATCCGGGGCTCGCCTTCGATGTCCACGTCGACATGCAAGCCCGCCTCGACCATCTGATCGACGAGCGCGCCGAGCTGCGTGAGGCTCGGTTGCGGTGTCCGTCCGGCCGGCTCGTCCGTCCGCAACAGCCCCAGTAATCGGCGGAGCTCGACCAGGCCATCGTGACCCGCCTGCTCGGCCTCCCGTGCAGCCTTCCTTGCCTCCTCGTCGTCGACGCCCATGAGGCGTTGAGCGGCAGCGGACTGGATCGTTGCGACGGTCATCTCGTGTGCAACGACGTCGTGAAGTTCCCTGGCGATGCGGGCCCGCTCCTGGCGAACGGCCTCTGCTGTGTCGAACTCGAGGCGTTGAGCTCGGACGGCGAGATCGGCTTCCGCCTTCCTCCTGTTCTGTGACTCGAGGCCGAGAATGAACGGGAAGCTGGTGAAGATGAAGACCAGGATCGGCGTACCGATCGTCACGACGCCCGCCATCGCGCCGCTCATCGTGAAGAGCGTCATCAACACGATCGTGCTCCACCCGGTAACGAGGGCGCGTCTGCGTGGAAGTTCCGATCCAACTGCGTGAAACACGAACAGGAGCCCGAAGATGGCCAACGTGCTGGGGTAATTCAGGTTCCGGTCGCCGAAGAAGCCCAATGACACGACGATCAGGGCGGTCGTGGGCCATCGGCGCCGAAACGCTACCGGTACCGTCTGCATGAGGATCAAGGCGACGGCGACCGGATCGGGGCTGCGGTATCCGAGAGCGTCGATGACGGTCTGATCGAAGTTGCTCAGGTCGATGAGCGCCCCTGCGGTGAGGAGCGTCGCGAGGAACGTGTCGGTTACCCAGGAGGGGATGCGCGCGCCGCGTCTGGTCACACGGCGATGGTATCGGATCGCAGCATGGTCCTGTATCGGTCGCAGGCACGATTGCCGATCATCCGGAAGCGGGAGCGTCGTGTCTTGCCGAAACGCGCTGGGGCCCCGGAGTCGCCTCCGGGGCCCACTCGATTGCGGTGTTGTCACCGCAGTTCTCAGGCCGCGGCCTGCAGATCTTCGTTGTGGCGCGGGTCGAGGAGGACGACCCGATCGCCGATCACCGCCGGGGTCGTGCCGTGGATCCGCGCTCCGGTGAGCACGAGCGCTCTGGCGATGGCGTTCCGCACGGGCCCGGGGTGTTGCGGCGAGCTTCTGCCGGCTGCATGTCGGCTCCGCGTTCGGCGGAAGTCTTCAGCGACGGCATCGATGTGTGGTTTGACGAGATCGTGTTGGTGGTACATCAGTTCCCTCCGGTTCTATCGATGTATGCCTGGAGGACGGCGGTCGTTTCCGGGACGACGTCCTTGCGCAGGGCGTACTCCTTCTCGGTGCCGATCAGGATCTTCACGAGTCCTGCGGTACGCAGCAGCATCATGTGGTGGTGAAGTGTCGACTTGGAGATCTGCAGTTCGTCGGCGAGTTCGTGGAGAGACGCAGGACCTCCGGAGAGCCGCCTGAGGATTCGTAGTCTGCGTTCATCTCCGAGCGCTTTGTAGGTCTTGATGAGCCATGCCGGTGGCGCATCGGGATCTGCTTGCATGTATTCGTCCGCGACCGGGTAGGCGATGATCATCCGATCGGCCGACTCCGTGAAGATGTTCCAGGGTCGTCCGACGATTGAGGGAATGAGGAGAATCGGTCGGCGATAGCCCTGCTTTTCGATCGATATCCCGTTTGTGGCGAGTTCAACGAATCGTTCGGTTGATACCCGGTCGGCCATCGTGCGTTTCGCTTCGATATCGCGTTCGAGGATGGGGCGGAACTCCCGTTCGTGGCCTTCGAATACCTCTCCCTGGACACCGCGCATGGCTCGTATGACGAGATCCATCGTCTCGGACGGCTGGAGTGTGAGAAGATCGCGGATGCCCGCCGCGTAGCGATCGTGGTTCGAAACGACCGGGAGGGCCAGGAGTTCACCGACAGCACGGAGATCGCCGGCTGCGGCTGCCGGAGCTAGGCGCGCATACTCGGGATCGTCTGCCTCTTTCACGGAGAGAAGAGCGAGGCGGAGATCGACCGGATCCATCGCGGCCACATGCTCGATGAACTCGGCCACCGTGCTCCCATCGGGTACACGTTCCAGGATGGACATCACGGAGATCCATATCCGGCCGGGGCCGACCTGCTCCACGAGGGAGCGGGTTTCGTCGGAGAGCGAGTCGGAGATCTTGGAGAACCAGTCTGCTCCGAGCCCGTACTCATCGAGCGGCTGGGTATCCCGATCGCATCCGTCGAGGAGCCACAGGGTGACCAGGAAGTCCACCGCTCCGTGGAGTGCGACCTCGACGTTCGGTTTGGCGGAACCCCGGCTTGTGAAGTCCCGGACTCTCGGCTGCGTGGACATGTTGTCCCTCATTCATCGAGCGATGTGATATCTTTCTTGCTGTTCGAAATATATCGAACGCAGCGATGAATGTCAACGATTTTCCAATTCTCTCTGATTCGGTCGGGCTCAGCGGTCGGCGAGCGTCACCGAAACGGGACTGGTCCCGCTCAAGGAGACCTTGACGGTGTCCCCTGCACTGTCCGTTCGCAGGACCGAGATCAGTTCGTCCATCGTGCGAACCGTGACTCCATCGACTGCAGTGATCACGTCGCCCGGCTCGATGCCGGCTACCTCGGCCGGTGATCCGGGAGAGACGGAACCGACCGCAACGCCCATCGGGACGAAGCCGCCATCGCCCGTTTCGTCATATTCCGTCGTTCCCATGATGCCGAGGAGCGCATGGGATGCCGTGCCAGTGGTGATGATCTCGTTGGTGACCCGTTCGACCACTTCGATCGGTGTGGCGAATCCGATTCCCTCAACGCCGATCCGTGAGACGCCGACTGCAGTCGTGATGCCGAGCAGGGCACCGTGGGCATCGACGAGCGATCCGCCGCTCGAACCGCTGGTGATCGGTGCGTCTGTCTGGATCATGCCGTAGAGGATGCTGTCGGGTGTGGTCTGGACCTCTCTCCCGAGTGCCGAGACGACACCGACCGAGAGGGACGGCCCGCCTTCCAGTCCGAGAGGACTCCCTACGGCGACCGCCGGGCTGCCGACTTCGAGGCCGTCGGTCGATCCGAACGTGATCGGATCGAGGTCGGTGGTGGGGACCTTCAGCACGGCGAGGTCGGTCACCGGGTCGGTCCCAACGAGATCGGCCTCGTACACGCGGCCGTCGGAGAGGACGACGCGCATCGATGTGCCGGCCTCGACGACGTGGTTGTTGGTGACGATATGCCCGGCCCGATCGAGAACGACACCGGATCCGGATCCCGCTTTACGGAACGCGTCACCCGTACCCGAGCCGACCTCGACTGTCACGATGCTCGGGATCACGGCCGCGCCGACGCTCTGGGCATCGATCGTGGTCGTCGCCACGACGGGGCGTGCCGGGATCGCGGTATCGGAACGCGCCTGCTCGATGATCGTCGGTCCGCTCTCCGGAACGGTCGCTGCCCCGATGAGACCGCCGCCGACGCCGGCGAGAAGAATCGCAAGCAGGATCGGGATGATCATGGATCGTTTGCGCGGTGCCGGTTCGGGGGCCCGGAGAGGAATACCGGAGCTTCTGGTATCGGCGGAGAATGTCGGATAGCCGGGGTACTGGTGCGGCTGGCTCATCGCTACTTCCTTCGGGAATGAATCTTTCAGGTCACTTCATTCAACGCACCGCGGGCGTCGAAGTTCCTGAGAAAACGGTGAGAAGGTATTGGCGGCGATTAGCCGGCGAGGCGGGTCCGGACGGTATTCGTGGCTTCTCCTACGAGAACACCGAGCGCGGCGCCACCGACGACGTCGAGCGGAAGGTGGGCTCCCGCGTAGATGCGCGTGACACCGACGAGCAGGGCAAACGCGTGGAGGGCGACGGCCTCAGCCGGTTGCCGATCCCGTGCGATGGTGGTGGCCAGGGTGCTTGCCACTGCCGCGTGGCCGGACACGTAGCCGAGGCTGCCGTCCGACTGCGTGGCGAGGCGAAGGTTCGTGTTCCGGTCGTGATCGTACGGGCGGCCACGTTTGACCATCCTCTTCACGCCCTTTGCGACCAACCAGGTCGTGAAGCCTGCTGCCGCATAGGCGACCGACGGATCGAGTGTCCGCTTCCTCCACCACGTCCAGCCGGCGAGAGCGAACGGTGCAGACAGGCTGCCCGCTTGCATGGGAGGCCACGCGAGGGGTGCCAGCTGATCGGGGGCGTCGTTGATCCTCCGGTAGGCGCGGCGCTCCCACTCCGGGAGGCCGTTCGCTGCGGTGACGGCGGACCACGCAAGGGCTGCCGTCGCCGCCCCGATCCTCGCCGTCTTCCAGCCGTTCACGACCCGCCCCTGAGGCGTGTGACTCGTCGGAGTCGAAAGACTCGATCCAGCGGGGGCATCGGTTGCCCCGTGGTTTCTGCGATCGCATCACGGATGAGCCGATCGAGGCCGTCTGCTCGTTCGGCAAGAGCCGACCGGGTCGCTCCGCTGAGAGTGTGTGGCTGAATTCGCGGTGTGGAGGCGGCCACCGTGTCCGGCCCGAGGACCTCGACTGCGCAGCGAACGGCGCGGTCCGGCCCGACGAGGAGGGCGCTCGACGTAACCAACTCGGCAACGTCGTTGTTCAGAAGTAACTCAGACGCAGCGAGTTCGCTGAAACCGAAATCGATGATCCAGGGGACACCATCGGCGTCGAGGAACACGTTGGCGAGTCGGAGATCCCGATGGGCGATGCCGTGCGCTCGCAGGATCGCGACCTGGTGCCAGATACTCACGAGGATGTCGTCGGTGAGCTCGGCGGCCCCGATCGAGTCGAGAGATCGGCCGTCGAGGGCTTCATAGGCGAGGATCATGGAGTATTCGTCCCCTCCGATCACTCCGACCGTGACGAGCGGCGGTGTGCGAACGCCGGCGGCCGAAGCGGAGAGAGACAACAACGCCTCATGCTCGACTTCCCGCCGAAGCGTGGAGAAGGCCGGCTCGTCCCCGATGTCCTTGAACCGGAGTCGCCGGTAGAGACGGAACATGAGCGCAGCACTTCGTTCGTCGGTGCTCAGCGTCTTGACGAAAATGCGATCCCCGTCGACCGTCTCGGCGAAGTACGGAGTGGAACCTCGTGCGTCGACGGCGGCCACATGGAGTCTGGCGAGACGGATGCGGGATCGTTCGAGCGCTTCGGCGATCTCCTCTCCCGTCGGGCGTCGGTTGGGTGATCCGGCGAAGAACAGGACGCCGGCACCGGCAGCGACGCCGATTGCCACCGTGAACACGAGCTCGATCGGGAAGCTGGAGCCGAAGGCGAGGCGGATGACGACGAGGACGCCCAGCATGACCCAGATGATGCGTTCCCGACGAAGCGACATCCACGGAGATGCGGCAGAGATCGCCGCCGTCAGGCCTGCTACGTACGGGTAGAAGGCGGTCTCGGCGACGACCGCAGTGTCGGTTCCTGCCCGGCTGATGGAATCGGCGAGGTGTGCCGTAAGCCATCCGAGAGCGCCGGCGGTTGCGACGGCGGCGAGGATCGCCGACCCGGTGACGATGAAGACCTGGCGAACACTCCGCTGACGGACGAAGAAGATGAGGAGGATGACCGGCACGGCGAGCGTGATCGCGGCGACGACGAGACCCAGGACGTCGTGGATGGCTCCCGTTCCCTGCTCCAGTGCCGCAGCGATGTCTCGTCCGAGCCCCCCGTACGACTCCGGAAAGATCAGCACGAAGATGACCGAGGTCACGGCGACGAGCGCGGCCACGAGGAACCGGAGAGCGTCCGTTGGAGAGTGGACGGTCGTGTCCCGATGAGGAACGTTGATTTCGGGCGTCGGCGTCATGAGCGCCGATGGTACCGCCCGCACGGCGGCCTGGATCTGTGGTTTCTCTGAGGCACCGAACGGGTTCCCATTCTCCCCCACCGCCGAGCGTGAATCCACGGTTTCGCTGAGGCACCGGACCGGTTCCCTTTCTCCCCCACCGCCGAGGTGGGGGAGATGCCCGGAGGGCAGAGGGGGCATCTCGGAGGAAGGAAAGCCGGACGGTCCCGGGCTCCATCCACGGAGAGCAGGATCCCCCCTCTGCGATCGAGCAACAGCTCGATCGCGTCTCCCCCACTGCGTGGTGGAGACGAAGAACCGTCCACGTCCTCACCTTTCCTGTGAACCCCGGCATCGGTTGAAACATCAGTAGGGAAAGGGATTCCGCTCATGGACCCGCCAGAAACCACGGATCCAGGCGGTGGTGGGGGCTGTCCATGAGACGCCGACGACCTCCCGACGGAGACTTGAGGAGACGAACGGCAGTTGTGACCTGCCGTGTGGGACGAGTCGGAGCCCGGCAAGTGAACGAACGAAAGAGATCGACAGATGGTCGACCGGGAGGGCACCTCGGCGTATCGATCATGTGCACGCGCAAGGCTCGAGATCGCCGCCGACTCCTCTCGGTTGGGATAGGGTCGGCACATGACGATCGAAGATCCGACATCCCTGTGGGACTATCGCCGACGGGTGGCCGAACAGTACCGACGAGCTCGCGAGTCCGGTCCGGACGAATCAGCGTGGATTCGGTGGCGGTCGGAACGTGACGAGTTGCTGTCCTTCCATGTCCAGAGCCCGATCCCGATGGATCGACGTTCCGTGGGGGTTCATCTCCCCTTCTTCCCGTATGACCCGGCATGGCGCATCGAGGCGACGATCGAGATCGACGAGCCGGTCGACCTCACCGCGGGTCACAGCGGCAGCGACGTCACGCCGATGATCCGGTTCGGATGGGTGTCGTTGCCGGAATCGCCAGACGGAGCGGCCGTCAGGCTCGCCCTCTACTGGCTCGACGTCTACGGCGGGGGCGTCTTTCTGCCGTTCCGGGATGCAACGAACGGGTCGGCCACCTACGGCGGCGGCCGCTACCTTCTCGACACGATCAAGGGCGCCGACCTCGGCTCGGTGGAGGACAGAGTCGTGCTCGACTTCAACTTCGCGTACCACCCGTCGTGCGTCCACGACATCCGCTGGTCATGCCCGCTCGCACCGGTCGAGAACACGATCCCGATCGAAGTGCGAGCAGGCGAACGCCTGTGATGACGAACCCGGACTGGGGGCCTGTCAGCTGCAGCCGGTCGTGTCTCCGCACGTGAGACAGACGTAGCACGAGCCGCTGCGGACGGTCATGTGACCGCACGATCCGCAGACCGGAGCGTCGCCCATCAGATCTCCGAGCGACGCCTCCGCCGCCGTTGTGGCGACCGCTGCAG
>JANTHO010000006.1 GCA_024762335.1 Acidimicrobiia bacterium
CTTGGAACGGCAGGGCTTGTGCTCGTCGCTGGTCTGGGAGTTCCTGCCTATGGCGCGGCCGTTCTGTCCGGTGTAGTGATCGTCGCACTGTTCCCAACCAGTGTTCGTCCTGAGGCCACGGGTCGGGGTGGAGCCGAACGGGTTCTCTCCATGCTCGGCGGCATCGGCGGCGGAACGCTTCTCTCGCAGATTGTTCTCGTGTCGGCGCCGCTTGTCGTGGCGATGCAGACCGACCGATTCGACCTCGTGACAGCGATGTTCGCGACGACGGCCCTGGCACGGGCCCCGTTCCTCATTGCCCTCGGCCTCGGTCTGCAGGCGACGTCGGTGATGTCCGCGAGACTTGCAACGGATCCGCGGGTCACCGCACGTTCGAGTATGCGATTGGCGATTGCCGGGGTTCCACTGTCCATGGTCGGCGGGATGATCTACGGCTATCTTGCCCCTGTCATCGTTCCCGCTCTCTTCGGACCGGAGACGAGTCTGTCGGTTGTGGACTCCGCCCTTGTCGGTTGTGCGGCGACATTCGCCGTTGTCTCTCTCTTCATGTCGCTCATTCTCGTTGTCGCCGGCAAAGGGATGTCGATCACCTCCGCGTGGGCTGTCGCCGTAGCGGTCGGCATCGGCGTGTTGGCGGTCGTTCCGCTGTCGGTCACCACTTCCACCGCGGTTGCCTTTCTCGCGGCGGAAGTCGTGGCATTCGTCGCGCTGACGGCGTTCGCCCAGATCGGTGAAGGATCGGACTTGTACCTTCGATCGCGTAGACTCGAGCGCTAGTGAACGACGTCAATGCAGCAACTCCCCTCGTGTCAGTTGTCATACCGGTGTATCGCAGCGAGGCGATTGTCGGAAGAACGGTCGAAGCGACGCTGCGCACCTTCAGACACCTCGGCGAGCCATTCGAGGTCTTGCTTGTCAACGACGGTTCGCCGGACAACAGCTGGACTGTGATCGCGGATTTGGCGCGCACTCACGCGGGCATTCGGGCGATCGACCTCCTGCACAATTATGGCCAGCACTCCGCTGTCATGTGTGGCCTCGAACAGAGCCGAGGGACATACGTCTTCACCATCGACGATGATCTTCAGAATCCTCCCTCGGAACTCCCGAAGATGCTCGCAGCGGCGCGCGCTGGCAACCACGATCTCGTCGTTGGTCGGTTCCCGGAGAAGAAACACAGCTTGGTTCGACGATGGGGATCGTCACTCATTGCAGCGATCAACAAGCGAGTCTTTGGGAACCCCGGCAACATCAAGATGACCAACGTCCGCTGCATTCGGCGAGATGTGGTCGAGCGCATCGTTGCCCACCGCACATCGAAGCCCTACATCACTGGGCTGTGCCTGAAGTACAGCGGGAGTCCGGCAAACGTTGAGATAGCGCACCATGAGCGAGCAGAAGGACAGTCGAACTACTCAGCGGCGACCATCGCCTCGCTCGTGTTCCGTATTCTCTTCGGATATTCGAACTGGCCGCTCCGGTTCGTCTCAGTCCTCGGAATGATTTCAGCCGGCGTAGCGTTCATCTACGGATCGTTTGTGCTCCTACGCAGCATCTTCCTCGGGACCACTTTCCCGGGTTGGGCTTCGGTGATTGTGCTGCTTGCGTTCTTCAATGGGATTTCACTGTTGATCTTGAGCATGCTCGGTGAATACACCGTCCGAGTGCTCAACGAGCGGAGTGCAGAAAAGCCATACGTCATCCGGGAATTCGTCAACAGTACGTAACGGGCAATCACGGCATTGGCTCGGCATTCGACTCACACTGGAGTTCCCCCTGTGAGCCGGACACACCGACAATGGGCGATGAGTCGCCTCGAGGGGAGTCCAGTTGGAGAATCAAGACAAGCCGGCGAAGAGACCGAGACGAAAGTTCAGTGACGAGTTCAAACGCGACGTTGTGGAGATCGTTCAGAATTCCGGCAAGTCGATCGCGCAGGTCGCCCGAGAGTTGGGGATCTACGACTCGACGTTGGGGAACTGGGTCAAACAGGATGAGATCAATCGCGGTGTCCGTGACGGTGTGACTACCGATGAGCGGGAAGAGGTCGCGGAGTTGCGTCGGGAGAACGCCCGGCTGCGGATGGAGCGTGAACTCTTGAAGTGAGCTGTGGCCTTCTGGGTGAGGGAGTCGAACGAGTGATGCTCTACCGCTTCGTCGACGAACAGAAGGCCGAAGGATTCCCCGTGGGGCGCATCTGCGAGATCGCCGGCGTGTCGACGTCGGCGTACTACGACTCGAAGCAGCATCGTGACGGCAGGCCCACCGCCACCGAGCTTCGTGAACGGCTCCTCGTCAACGAGATCCGGCAGATCCACACGACGTCGAAAGGGACGTATGGGTCGCCTCGCGTCACCGTCGAGCTCTGTACCCGGGGCCGGGTGGTGAACCACAAGCGGGTGGAGCGTCTGATGCGGATCCATGACATTGTCGGCCATACGCCGAAGAAGTGGACGGTGACGACGATCCCGTCTGCGACGCATCGCATCCCCGACCTGGTGAATCGGGACTTCGTGCCCGACGGGCTCGATGTGACCTGGGCGGGCGACATCACGTATATCCGTACCTGGTGACCACGCTCATTGAATCTCCCCAGACCTGCTCAACGGGTTCCAGGCATCATGGCTACACCTGAGGTAAGGAGTAGCGATGAGATCTGTTTCCAGAGGGCGTCCTGGGCGTCAGCCTATGACCGAGAAGCGTATTGCGTACGCTCGTCTGATTCGCCAGGGTGTGTCGAACTCGGAGGCGTGCCGCCAGCTGGGCATCGACCGCAAGACCGGACATTGGTGGAAGAACGGCGGGGTTATCACCCGCAACGGGGTCACCCGGGTCGTCGAGCCGATTCTCAACCAGTATGAGGTCCGAGCCGAGTCGGGCCACTTCCTGAGCGAGGACGAGCGAGTTGTGATCGCCGATGGCGTCCGTGCCGGGAGGTCGGCGCGCTCGATCGCCGCCGAGCTAGGGCGCGCCGTGTCGACGGTGAGCCGAGAGCTGGCACGCAATCAGGTGGATGGCGAGTATCGACCGCACGCTGCGCAGCAACTGATGCTGTCCCGACGGCCCCGCCCCAAGCAGCGTCGCATCGAGCGTGATCCCGAGCTGCGTAGGCTGGTACAGCACTACCTCGATCAGCATTGGAGCCCCGAGCAAGTCGTCCACGAACTGAGCCACCAGCATGGACGCAGCATCGCCGTCGAGACGATCTACCAGGCGCTCTACAGTCCGGGGCGATGCGTGGAGCGGGACCCTCGCAGCGTGCTACGCACTGGCCGCCCGCACCGACGTCCCCGTCGGCGAGGCGATCAGCGACGGCCCAGGTTCAGTGTGCCGATCCGATCAATCACGGAACGACCTGCCGAAGCAGAGGATCGCCGTGTGCCTGGCCACTGGGAGGGAGACCTCATCGTCGGGGCGTTCAACCGTTCGGCGATCGGCACGCTCGTCGAACGAACCAGCCGCTACACGATCCTCGTCCACCTCGACGGCCCGTCCCGAGCCGACAGCCTACGCGATCAGCTCGTGACGATCTTCGAGGACCTCCCCAAGCCGCTACGACGATCACTGACCTGGGACCAGGGCAGCGAGATGTGCCATCACCACGCTGTCGCCGAAGAGACCGGGATGCCGGTGTTCTTCTGTCATGCCGGCATGCCCTGGCAGCGGCCAAGTAACGAGAACACCAACGGCCTGCTCCGTGACTACTTCCCAAAGGGCACCAACCTGAGTGTTCACACCGCCAACGACCTCGCCCGAGTCGCCGACGAACTCAACCGACGTCCTCGCAAGACCCTCGGATGGCAGACCCCACACGACCTATTCGCTACCCTCCGAACCGGACCCACGTAGCCATGACCGCTGGAACCCGCCGAGCAACCCTGGGGAATTTCAGTGAGCGGCGTCACTGGGAAGGGTTCCTGTATCTGGCGGTCGTTGAGGACCTGGTGTCTCGACGCATCCTGGGGATGTCGATGGCCAGCCACATGCGTGCCAGCCTCGTCGGCGACGCCCTCAACACCCGACCCCGCAAGACCCTCGGATGGCGCACACCCGCCGACGTCTTCAACGAACACCTGCGCTCCGTAGAACAAGCCAGTGTTGCGACCACCAGTTGAACCCGGTCAATACACGCCCGGTGACTACGGCGACCTGTGCGTCGGCCACGGCGTCACCCAGTCGGTGGGTCGAACCGGGGTGTGTTGGGACAACGCCCCATCTGAATCGTTTTTCGCGACATTGAAGAAAGAACTCGTCTACCCAACCACATTCCGTACCCACGCTGAAGCCCGCCTGGCGATCCGCCATTGAATCGAATCCTGGTACAACCGGCGCCGCCTCAGCTCCGTGATCGGATACCAGACACCAATCAGATGGGAGAACCACTACCGTCACAACCCCAACACCCTGGCCGCGTAACAACCGTGTCCGGCCAGCGGGGGGACCTCCACACGTCCTCGATAAGGATTGTGCGTGGGCTACGGACGGCCGCGGCATACGGTGGTGCTGCCGGCTCCATCCCCGACAATGACAATGGCGAGGGGATCCGTTACTGGGTAGATAGTGGCGGCAGTCTCGAATGTCTTGTCCCCGATACCGAATCCATCGACGTACTGCACCGAGATTCCTCCGCCGGGGCTAGTTTCGATAGAAAAAGGCATCGCATCGAGTATGAGCTGATCGCCATTGTTGAGCCGCGAGCAATTGGTGAAGGTCGCGATGAGGCGGCGCGGCGCGTACAACCGGATATTTCCCCTCGCAGAGGACTCGATCGCATCATCTTGCGGCGGAGGAGGATCCCATCCGTCCTCGGCAACGGTTGCGAGGCCACCGGCAGTCAACATTCCGGCTCTAACGCCGTCGACGGATGCGCGATCCGCATACGGCTCACCCCGGTCGAGCATCCAACCAGCGGCTTCGACGATCTGGCGGCTCGCCAGGCTTCGGCTCTGCCAGAAAGCCAGTTCCGCTTTCAACCCGATGGCGTTGGCCCTCGTGACGAAGAGTCCTGCTGCGATGACGACGATGGTCGCTGCGGCTGCGACCCGGCGATCGAGAATTGTCAACCGTAAGCGCGGAACGACGATCGCGAGAAGCGCCAGCAAGACGAGATATTCATACCGGCTAGCGTGAACACGGGCTTGACCGGCAGCGATCCGGGTGATGGAGACGAGTGTTACGAATCCGCCGATCCAAAGCGCCATCGTCATGTCGAACACGGACAGGGGCGCATGGCGGTAAGAGATCGCGATTGCCAAGGCCAATCCGACGAGGAGAACGCCACCGAACGCAAAGCTCACCCCCACATAACTAGCGACGCCGTCGGTCGTGATCTGAAGCAGGTTCCAGGGAATGTCGCGAAGCGCAGAGAAGTCCATCGGAGGTCCACCGGTCGAACCGCGTACAACGAGATACCAGGGAACGTAGAGAATCGCACTAGCGGCCAGAGGAAGGAGATACCGTCTGGCCGCGGGGATGGTCACTGCTGCGACTGCGAGTGCGATCAGTCCAACAACCCCGACCCCGGTCGATATGATAGCGACACCACCCAGTAGACCCACTGCGGTTCTCCTGCCGAGGGATGGATCGCGGCGGCCTTCAATGAGGAAGGCCGCGGAGAGTATTGCGATGATCGCAATGGGATTGCCGATGAGCCATCCCATGACCCATCCGCTTAGTCCGAAGACTGAGATCGACGCGGCATACGCGAGCGCCACCACGGGATCCGCTCCGCGCCGTCGCGCTATGAACCAGCTCACTCCAACGAGTGACGCCCAGATGAGCATCCGCAGCAGGACCAGCCACTTCCACGCATCGAGCCGAGCTGCGAGGTAGGTCAGCTGAACTGCTGCAACGTGGAAGATCGCGAGATGGCCGGCGTGCGGCTCAAGCAGTCCCCGCAGTGACATGTTGTGGTTGAGCAGCAAACCCCAGTAGTCGGCATGGAACCAGACGTGCTGTCCGTAGCGCAGATAGACGACCCAGGAGGTCACAACGATTGGGAGAAGGGCTGCATACTCCCATGCCCGGATCCCTTCCGAACGAGTTGAATCCGGTATGGGTTGAAGACCGGGTGATTTATCCATTCCACACCGTCAGGTCGAGTCCGAACATTTCGGCGAGGCGGTGATTGTGCGGCTCGTACGATGCTCGCAGCTCTTGCAAGAGGGACGGAGACAGGGATGGGACAGGAGCCTGAGATGAGTTGACCACCTCAAGCCGGGTGACGGGGAGCGGGTCTACGCCCAGAAAGTCATGGATCCCCTCGATGACAGTTGTGTCGGTGCCGAGTCGCTCAAGCTCCACGACGCGCATGCGGGACGCGCCAAACTCGTCCAACCAAGGCTCGAGGAGCTCTGCGTACCGGCCACGCTTCAGATAGCTGTACGGGGACACCGAGTATTTCGTCACGTCGTAGGGACGCACTTCGGCGTCGCTGGTGAGCGCCTCTTCGATCGGGAGGTTCTCAGCCCCGTGACTCGATGAGAAGCGAAAGTGTGAGACTGCCCGGGCCGACGGCTCTCGAACGATTGCGATGATCGATGCGTCGGGGATTGCGTCGTGGATCGCTGCGGCGCTGTCTGGGCGGTCGAGGTAGCTGGTGCTCTTCTCCCCGAATACCGAGACGTCAATGTTCCCGAACCTGCTGAGGTACTCAGATGCGCTCCTCGGTGCGGTGGTTCCGATGAACGAACGCGGCTCCGGTCGTTCGGGCTCAAGGAACCGAATGTCTGGATGAGTGTTAAGAACACGTCGAAGCAGCGTCGACCCGCATCGCTGGCCGCCAATGATGAAAACGAACCGCGGGGCGGGACGGTGGTCTGTTCCCGAGTCTGGCATGAAACGCTGTTCTGGCTTGTTGGGTTTCGAGGATAGGACGTGGTGGTGGGAACGAACCGATTGTTGGATTTCAGGCTGGTATCTTCTTCACATGGCGGGTTCACAAAGGAGCGATCGGACGCGAGACTCTTCGGCGAGGGCGGCACGACCTGGTCTGGAGTGGGCGTTCGGAACGACATCGCGCAAGCGGCGACTCAATGAGTGGTATGTGTGGGCGGCTAATCTCGCTCACTCCGTTCTGGAGCTCTTTCCAGGGCCGGTACGGCGATTCGTGTGGCGTCGCGCATTTGGTTCATGCGGACGCGAAGTCTTCATCGATCACAAGGTGTATGTGAAGTTCCCGTGGCTTGTGTTCGTGGGTGATCACGTGTCGCTCAATCGAGGATGCGAGTTCTATCCGGACCTCTCATCGGGTTCGACGATCACACTCGGGGCGGATGTCTACGTAGCTCCCAACGTCCGGTTCCATGCATCCGGCCACGACATCGGGGATTTGGAGCGGCACATTGGTGGAGATATCCGAGTGGGGAACGGATGCTGGATCGGTGCAGGTGCCACAGTGTTGCCCGGGGTGGTAATCGGGGCTGGAAGCGTTGTTGGCGCGGGGGCCGTGGTCGCACGGGATGTGCCCGAAAGAGTCGTGGTGGCAGGAGTTCCGGCGCGAATTGTCAATGCCGTTGAACGGTGAGCGGTCAGGTGCGGTGGCCCGGCGGCCGCGCCGGTGTCAGCGGTTCCGCAGGTAGGTGCCGGCGAACAGACCCATGATCGCCTGGGTCATCTTGCCTTTGATATGACGGCCGTCCTCTTCCCAGGCGTTCTCCTGTCTCGTGTTCATCGCCGCCTCGTAGCTGGGGAAGTAGTGGACGTTGTCATGCTGCGATGCGAACTCGTCGGCGGCGGTTCGCAGTGTCGACTTGGAGTAGGTGTTCGCAACGACGATGTCACGGTCCGTGAAGGTCGCCATCAGCGGGACGGGCGACACGGTGACGACGAGTTGCAGGTTCGGGTGGCCGAAGCGGGTCAGTGTGTCGTAGACCGCTTCGAGGTTGTTGAGGTTCTCGTCGAATCCGAGGATCCGGAACCGGTAGCGACCCGGGTAGGCCGCGAGCATCTCTCTCGTGGGTGTCATGTTGATGTAGACACCGACCGTTTCGTCGTACCACGCCTCGACGAGACCGAGCGTCATGAATACAACACGGCAATCTGCGACCCTGCGGGTCACATCTTGGATGATCGCCCGCCGTTCCAGGGTGCGGGAACGGTCGACGAACTGCAACGTCGGATTCGTGTGAGGATCGATCGAGACGTTCTCAAGGTCGACGATGCTGTCGAACGGGAAGGGCGTGTCGGGGTCGAGAGCCCATTGAAGGCTGTCACGAATCGATCGGGTCGTGTACTTGTTGGTGAACCCGAGCGTGGTCACGCCGGGGCGACTGAGTTCGAATTTATCGAACTCGACGGCGGCGCTGGCGACGTCGAGGCCTCGACCGACGAGGGTCTGCTCGATACCGCGGGCAAAGCAGGAACCGATCGCGTACACGCGGTCATCCGGCTGTAGCTCGAATTCGGCATGGACGACGGGCAGGAAGAACTCGGTGGTCAGGCGCTGTACGGCGAACGGGCCTACCGGGTCTTCCACGTCGATGTTTCGCTTGTGCCACCGACCTGCGGTGTTGCGGGAGAGCCTCCCGAAAGCGTCCTCGGCAGAAGTGTCGATGTTCGACATCAGATATTCCTCTCGGGCAACCGCGTTGTTTGAAAGAGCGTAGACGCGGAAGGGGACGGACAGCGTCCGTCCCCTTCCAGTCGTTGTCGGCTATCGGTCAGTTGCCCATGTTCGACATCGGCGAGTAGTAGCCGGTGACGATGAGACGGACGTCGCCGCTGCTGTTCTGCATCTTCAACGACATCTGGTCGTTTCCGGCGATCGGAATGGTTGAGGATCCGTTCCAGCGTGGCAGGTCGTTCGTGAAAGCGACGAGGCCCGCCGGTTCTGTGCCGCCCTGGGCCCATGCCTTGAGCGTTCCCGTCCCCGCTGGTGACAGTACGAGGATGTTAGTCTGCACCGCCGTAGCGGCGGCGTTGATTCCACAGTTCCCGTCGCCGCCGACCCCGCTCGTGTCACCGGTGACGGTGAACGAACGTATCTCGTTGGCAGCGAACGCACCTGTGCCGCCCTGCCCAGTACGCGAATCGAAGATCGCACACGGCTCGACCGGCGTGAACGTCTGGTTGTCTCCGGTCGCCTGAACTTGGTAGGCAACCGTTGCTCCACACAGCGTGTGGTTCTCACCCGCTGAGATTGTGGGCTGCCACCCAAGTGAGAAGAAGTTCTTCGTGAACCCGGTAAGGAAACCGCCTACGTATCCCGCAGCGAGGTCCGGATCAACATCGACATAGACGGAGCCGATTCCGCTCAACCCGGAGCTCGAGCCTGTTGCAACGGTCTCGGATGTCAACGAGGCAGTGCCGCCGAGGAGGCCAGGACTGTAGACCTGGCCACGATCTACGGTGAAGGTCATGTTGCTGCCCGCATCCGAATCCTTCCCATGGAACGTCACGCTCAGCAAGAGAGCACCCTGCGGCAACTCAATAGGGGCTTTCGCCAGGACTACGGAACCGAGCGAATTGGATCCGGGTGATACGCATGATCCGGAGTAATCCAGCTGGACCGTGTCGCTCAGGTCGACGCTCGGTACGAACGCGTCGCCGGGGATGAACTTGGTCAACACGGTGGGATCGTACATGGCGCCGGAAACTGAGATCGACTGCGGCACGACCGACGTCTCGTCGAAATATCCCAATGTTTCGGTGGCGTCTCCTGCCGTCAGTGCCTTTCCGCCGGTTAGCGGCCCGACGTAGCCGGGGCCGTCGTCCGTCGCGTCCTGAGCGACGATCGGCGCAGCGCTCAGAACGAGCAGCAGGGCGACCGACGCAGTCAGCAGCAGCTTTCTTCCCTTGAACATTGTCCCCTCCTTCAGGTGGACGTACTCCCACTAATGTAGTACACGAATTCGAGCGCTCGGCGCTCCAGGATGTTGTGGAGAATTAGAGGGGGTTGGGAAGTCGATGACGGTTGTCTCGGTGCATGTGCCGAAAGCAGCGGGGACGAGCCTGTTCGAGGCATTCAAGGGTGCCTTCGGTGAGGCTTCTGTTCAGCGAATCGATGATGATCCGCTCGATCCGCTCTCGCTGTGCCGGATCGACCCCTCGAGCTATCTCGAGACGGCCCGTCGCGTGGGTGCGCCGGACGGTGCGGCAGTTCTCCACGGACATTTCTGGGCAAGACGATTCGATTTCATGCCCGACGCCGTCAAGATCACTGTGCTTCGCGACCCGGTGGAGCGCATGTTAAGTCACTATTTCTTCTGGCGACATTCAAGACGAAGAGGACACGGACTCCTCGACTACGTACGGGACCACGAACTCACCATCGAACAGTTCGCCCGGCTTCCCTCCATTGCCCGCATCTACGGTGGTGTGTTTTTCCGGGACGTTGATCCCGCTTCTTTCGACTTCATCGGAAACACGGGAACGCTCCATGCCGAACTTCCCCACCTCAGCACGGCCGTCGGACGTGAACTTGTGATGCCACACGTGAACGAAAGCCCCGAACCGGAATATTCGAGAGAACTGGCTGCGGTGCACGAGAACACTCGGCTGATGGAGCGATTGCGGGAGATTCTCGCCGAAGACATCGCATGGTATGAGCACGCGCTCCGGCCGCGTGCTCAAGCGGATACGACACCTGCCTTCCTGACTCCTCCGGCCGGCGGCAGCCAGTATGCGGATCCGGTCAAAGTTGAGCGACAGGTGAAACAGGGTGAGCATCGTGCAGTGATCGGTGGCATGTGGGATGAGATCGGGCGACTGGCGGAGCGGTTCCTCATCGCCGACGGGCTCCGTCCCGATGATCGGTTTCTCGACGTCGGCTGCGGTTCGCTACGCGTGGGCGTGCGACTCGTGCCGTACCTGGACGCAGGAAGGTACTTCGGCACGGACCTCAACAAGCCGCTTCTCGACGCAGGATTCGAACGGGAGATCATCCCGCTCGGATTGGCCGGCCGACTACCGAGACGCAACCTCGCAGCGATCTCCGGGTTCAACGTGCCGTTCGAGGGCGCGTTCGACGTGCTCCTCGCGCTGTCGGTTTTCACCCACCTGCCGATCAACGACCTCAGGGTCTTCCTTGAGCGATCCGTCGCCGCCACCCATCCCGGTTCGAGGATCTACGTCACCTACTTCCCGGCAGATCGTGCTGGACGGCTGGCAGATGCTGTCAACCACCACCCGGGGGGCGTGCGCACGTTTGGGGACCGCAACCCGTTCCACCTGCGCGGGGGCGATCTTCAGTACGCGGCGGATGGCCTGCCTTTCGATCTCAACATCATCGGTGAGTGGGGACACCCGCGAGCTCAGCACATGGCCCGTTACGACCGGTGGTAAGTGTCCCCGATTCCGACCACATCTCTGATGCGACACCCGTGCCACTGAGCAGAGGGGGGCGGTCGGGATGAGCACTCGACAGATCGTCAGAGCATCGCTACCCGATCCGCCAGCTGATACCGTGATCGTGTCTACCCCGGGATGGCGTAGGAATCTCAGATGGACGATTGGCAGCGGGCCAGTACCGGGGAGCGGATCGCTGCTCGACGCTGCCGCGATCGCTCTCACGCCACTTGCCCAGGCACGCGGATGGGCACTTCGGCTCGAAGGTCTCGTAGACGTCGACCTTCTCGCTCAACTGGAGGAGTACCAGGAGGCGTTCGCCAAACTCCATCCAGGAATCTTCAGTCGGGTGCCGGTTTCGGCAAGTAGCGTTGGAGAAAGTAATATACCGACCGGGGCACAAGGCACCGTACTGGCGTTCTCCGGCGGGGTTGACTCGGTGTGGACTCTCTTAGCAAACCAGACGGGTGAGTTCGGCTTTCGAACGAAAGAGATCGTGGCGGCCATCCAGTTCCACGGATTCGATCTATCCCTTGCCGACACGGCGGCACATCGAAGGGCCGCAACTCATGCAATGGCGATCACCTCCGCGTTCGACGTACCGCTCGGGACCGTCAATACGAACTGGCGCGAGGAATTCTCCCCAAACTACACGCTTAGCTTCGTCGCAGGACTCGCTGCCGGGCTTCGACGGTACTCGGGCATCGCCGATGTTGGCATAGTCACGCTCGACAATCACTACGGACATGAGACGGTCGGATGGGGTTCGTCGTCATCGACGAACCCGTTGCTCGGCAGTCGCCGGTTTCCGATTCGCAGTGCCGGCGGCGGCAGGTCGCGGTTCGAGAAGATCACCGACATTGCCCGGTATCCAGTTGTGCGGCAACACATCCGATCATGTTGGGAGGGGACCGAGACAGCGGGTGAAAATTGTGGCCGGTGTGAAAAGTGTCTTCGAACCATGCTGGGCTTCGCGGCGGCCGGATACCAGTACACCGGGGCGTTCGGTCGCACGGAAGCGCCCCTTGTGCGCACCATCAGAGCCAGAACTGCGGGGCAACTCGCTTATCTAGACGAACTCGTCGGCGTCGGACTCGCCCCCGATCTCGAGGACGCTCTCGACGAGGCGATCGAGCATTCGAGGATGCTGATCGATGTGATGAACGACCCGGGGACGCCGCCGTGACCGGCACGAGGTCGCAGCCCAGAGGTGAACCATTTATCGCGATTCGCTCGGCGCTTGTTCGGCAAGTCAGCCAAGCGCTTGCGGGGGCGAGGCGGATCGCGTTCATCAACTTTCCAGACATCGGAAACCTCGGTGATGCTGCGATTTGGCTCGGCACGATGGACATCCTTGCAGAGCTCGGTGTGGCCGTCGCATACCACACACGTGCACAGGACCTGTCGATCGATGCCATTCTTGCCACCGGACCGGATGCAGTCGTCCTCAATGGCGGCGGAAACCTCGGAGACCTGTGGGCCGGCCAACACCAGGCACGCGAAGCAGTCCTTCGACAACTCCACGATCTACCGATTCTCCAGTTGTCCCAGAGCATGTGGTTCAACAGTCGGGCGAATCGCGAACGCTTCGCCGGGATTGCAGCCGGGCCCCGGGATCTGACGATGCTCTGGCGGGAGCAGCGAAGTTTCGATGAGGCCACCGCGTGTCTCTCCGGTTCGCATGTCCTGGCCCACGACATGGCATTTGGGCTTACTCCGACATCGCGAATTGGAGACCCGATCACACCGGTGCTCGCACTGCTCCGCACAGACCGGGAACGGCGGATCGAGTCGATCCACGCCGCCCGCTCGGGCATCGCGGTCGAAGACTGGCAAACATCGCCGGTCCCAACCGACGACAGAATCGTCGCTGCATCCAGCGAAGCGGCCGATCTCCACGCCGACCCGCTCGGCAACCTCCCCCATATCGAAGCACTCTATCTCGAACTTGCGCGGCGTCGGGTGAGCCGAGCCATCAAGATCCTCAGCCGCGGAGAGGTCGTGATCACCGATCGGCTCCACGCACACCTGCTTGCCGGCATCGCCGGAATCCCATCGGTCGCTCTGGATAACACGTACGGCAAAGTGTTGGGGGTTCGCCGTCGCTCGCTCGGTGAGACCGAGGCCCTGCGAGAAGCGGCGAGTTTCGATGAGGCTCTCAACTCAGCAATGTCTCTGGCCGGCACATTGTCGCGACCGAGCACAGGTCATCGTGAGGATGATCTGGGTGTCCCTAGAATTCCCTCTTCACCGGACTGATGAGCCATCCTTTATGACAACGACTGCTTCCCATCGCGTATACGACTCCGCTGCAAAGCGGACGCCGCTCGTCAGCGATTTTCGCAATCTCTATGCCCACCGCAAGCTGATCCGGTTGCTTGTGACGAGGGATCTTACGATCCGCTACAAGCGATCGGTGCTCGGCATCTGGTGGACCCTCCTCAACCCGATTCTCACGACTGCCGTGATGTGGGTGATCTTTTCCCAGGTCTTCAAACGGGCCGACACGGGAGATGTCCCCTTCATCATCTACCTACTTTCCGGTGTCTTGTTCATCTCGGTGTTTTTTGCTCAGGGCTTGTTGGCAACCGGGTCTTCTCTGCTGAACAGCCGAGCGATTCTGAGCAAGATTCCCGTACCAGGCGAGGTACTCGCCGTCACGGCTGCCCTCGCTGTTGCACTGAACTTTGTGCTCGCCCTCGTCCCGATGTTCGCTCTCCAACTCATTCTCGGTGTGGGTATTCCCTGGACCGTTCTTCTCCTGCCGATTCCGATTCTCGCGATGCTCTTGCTTGTGACCGGTCTCGGCATGGCGGTAGCGTCGGCGGCCGTGCACTTCTACGACACGCTCGACTTTGTCAGTTTCCTTGTACAACTCTCCGTATGGGCCGTGCCGACGTTCTATCCGATCGGCATGGTGCCGGACACGTTCCAGATCCTCATCAAGATCAATCCGTTGTTCTCATTCCTCACTGTGTTCAGGGGCTTTGCCTATGGCGGGGAGTTCGCGCCGCTGTGGAATTTCGCTTACATGGGAGGCTTCGCTCTCGTGGCGTTCGTTGGGGGAATCTGGATCTTCTCGAGCAGTTGGCGAAGACTGGTGGCATACCTGTGAGCGACGCGGCCACGCCGATCACCATCTCGAACGTGTCGATGGCGTATCGAATGAGTCGAAACAAAGCTGCGACGTTCAAAGAGTATGCGATCAATTTGATGCGCCGCCAGATCGAGCATGAGGAGTTCTGGGCCCTCACCGACGTGTCGTTCGAAGTCCCGAAGGGAGAGGTGTTCTCCGTCATCGGCCCGAACGGTGCGGGTAAGAGCACCCTCATGAAGGTGGCGGCGGGGATTCTCGCACCGTCGAAGGGCCGAGTCGTCGTGCGCGGATCCGTGTCGCCTCTCATCGAGGTCGGTGGCGGACTGAACGACGAACTTACCGGTCGAGAGAACATTGTGATCTACGGGTCGATGCTCGGACGCGATCCTGCCGAGATGCGCGAACGCGTCGATCAAGTCGCCGGATGGGCCGGGCTTCGACAGTTCCTCACCGTGCCGGTCCGAAGCTACTCGACCGGCATGCGGGCGAGGCTTGCGTTCTCCATCGCGACCGACCAACGGCCGGATGTGCTGCTCGTCGACGAGATTCTCTCGGTCGGCGATGAGGATTTCAGACTCAAGTCGTTCAAACGCATTCGGAACATGATCGACGCGGGTACAACCGTTCTCCTTGTATCCCACCAATTGAAGCAAGTTGAAGAACTCTCGACGCGGACCATGTGGCTCCACAACGGTGAGATACGGATGCTCGGCGAAACAGCGCCGATCGTCGACGCCTACCGGGAATCGGCGGAGAGCGGACAGGAGGGGACCGTGGCATGAACGTTGAACGAACAACGATCCCGGACGTGCTCGTCATCCGGCCGGAGGTGTACGGAGACGACCGAGGTTTCTTTTTCGAGGCATTCAACCTCGAAGCGTTCGAAGCAGCGACCGGAGTCGTGAGAAACTGGGTTCAGGACAACCACTCGAGATCGGTTCACGGTGTACTCAGAGGACTGCACTTCCAGAACCCGAAGGCGCAAGGCAAGCTCGTGCGATGTGCGTCAGGCCGGGTCTTCGACGTCGTCGTGGACGTTCGCCGATCCTCAGGTACGTTCCTCGAATGGACCGGCATCGAACTATCCGAGCAAAATCGCCTGCAACTATGGGTGCCCGAAGGATTTGCTCACGGCTTCCTCACGCTGTCCGAGAGCGCCGACCTCATCTACAAGGCCACCGACTACTACGACCGGGAGGCCGACCAGTCGATGAGGTGGAACGATCCGGCAATCGGCATCGACTGGCCGCTCGACGATACGATGCCCCTCCTATCGGAGAAAGATGCCGGCGCACCGCTCGCAGAGGATGCCCATCTCTACGAGTGAGGTAGCCTCTCGGCAACACGGAGGGAAATTATCGCACGCCAGTATCTCGTGACCGGAGGCGCCGGGTTCATCGGCTCCAACTTCATCCGGTACGTGCTCGACCACGAACCCGAAGCGCAGATCACGAACCTCGACGCTCTCACCTATGCGGGCGTTCCTGCAACGGTTGCGGAACTCGACGAGAGTCCCCGGCACACATTCATCAAGGGCGACATACGGGATCGGAGACTCATCGACGAGATCATGCCGACGCATGACATCGTTGTTCACTTCGCCGCGGAGAGCCACGTGGATCGATCCATCGAAGGACCAGCGCAGTTCTTGGAGACCAATGTCGTCGGCACCGGTGTCGTAATCGACGCGGCGCGGCGACACCATGTCAGCCGCTTCGTCCACGTCTCCACCGACGAGGTGTACGGATCCATCGCGGACGGGTTCGCGGCCGAAGACGATCCACTTGCACCGTCATCGCCATACTCAGCCTCGAAAGCGGCCTCGGATCTGCTCGTTCAGTCGTATGGGACCACCTACGGAACCGATGTGATCGTGACCCGATGCACGAACAACTACGGGCCTTACCAGTTTCCGGAGAAAGTGATCCCCCTCTTTGTCACCAACCTCATCGACGGACTGAAAGTACCGCTCTATGGGGAGGGCCTCAATCAGCGTGACTGGCTCCACGTCGAGGACCACTGTTCGGCCATCCATCTACTTGTCGACGCAGGCATCGCAGGAGAGATCTACAACATCGGAGCGAACGCCCAGCTCACGAACGTCGCACTGACGGACGCCATTCTCGCCGCCTTCGGAAAGGACGAGACCTGGATCGAACACGTCCCAGACAGGCTCGGCCATGATCTCAGATATGCGGTGGATTCCTCGAAGATCCGCTCGCTCGGATGGAGTCCCCGCCACGACTTTCGAGAGCAGCTCGAGAAGACGATCGACTGGTACCGTCGCCGCACGGACTGGTGGACACCGCTCAAGGGAGGCAAGACGTGAAAGGCATCCTGCTCGCGGGCGGCGCCGGCTCCCGGCTGGACCCGATTACCCGGGTAGCGAGCAAGCAACTCCAACCCGTCTATGACAAGCCGATGGTGTATTACCCGCTGGCAACCCTGATGGCGGCCGGAATCCGTGACATTCTCGTCGTCTCGACGCCCACGGACACGCCGCGGTTCCGGGACCTTCTCGGCGACGGCTCGGCGTGGGGCCTGTCTCTCTCATACGCCGTCCAGGCGGAACCGAAGGGCATTGCCGAAGCATTCCTCGTGGGCGCGCACTTCATTGGCACGGACCCGGTCGCGCTCGTTCTCGGCGACAACATCTTCCACGGCCTGCCCAACCTCGCAGGAATCGTCGAAGGTTTCGACGACGGTGCCATGATCTTCGGCTACGAGGTTCGTGACCCCAGACGTTACGGCGTCGTCGAGATGAGCCCGGATGGTTTCGCGGTTTCTCTGGAGGAGAAACCGGCTAAACCGAGGTCGAATCTGGCGGTGCCAGGGCTCTACTTCTACGACGGCAGTGTTGTTCAAACGACGAGAAACCTCAAACCGTCCGCGAGAGGTGAACTTGAAATCACGGACCTCAACCGTGCATACCTCGACCGGGGCATGCTCACCGTCGTACCGCTCGGCCGCGGGGTGGCATGGCTAGACAGCGGAACCCACGACAGCCTGCTCGATGCCGCCAATTTCATCGCCACCATCGAACACCGGCAAGGTCTCAAGATCGCGTGCCTCGAAGAGGTCGCATTCGAAATGGGATACATCGACAAGGCGCACCTCAGCGAACTCATCGGTGACATGCCACGCTCGACCTATCGTGAGTACCTGGAAGGTATTCTGCCCAACGGTCCGGCATGATCCTCGTCCTCGGATCCTTCGGACAACTCGGGACGGCATTCCGGACGATCCTGGGCCCTGATGCGCGCTCCATCGACATGGAGGATCTTGACCTATCGGACACTGAGACGATTTACGACCGCCTGTCGGCATACCGCCCCGAGATGATCATCAATTGTGCCGCCTACACGGCGGTTGATCGTGCCGAGTCCGAGCCGGAGATCGCCAGGGCTATCAACGCCGACGCCGTGAGAGAGATGGCCAAAGCAGCCGGTGACCTCGGTGCGCGACTCGTCACATTCTCAACGGACTACGTCTTCGACGGGACAGCGAACGGGTCATACGTCGAGTCCGACGAACCGAACCCGATCAACATCTACGGACTCACGAAGCGAGAAGGCGAAGTCGCCGCCCTCGCTGTGAATCCCGATGTTCTCGTTGTACGAACCTCATGGCTGCTCTCCGGAACCCACCCCAACTTCGCATCGACAATGCTGCGTCTCGCCGGAGGCGAAGGTGGCCGGATCGTGAACGATCAACGGGGACATCCGACACTCGTCGACGACCTCGCTCCTGCTGCGCTTGAGGCGGTTGAACGGGGCGTCACCGGAATACTTCACCTGACAAATCAGGGAACGGCAAGCTGGTTCGGGCTCGCAGGCGAGATTGCGGTGATCGCTGGTCTGGATTCCACAGTATTCGAACCCTGCACAACCGCAGACTTCCCGACACCGGCACGGCGACCTGCGAACTCGGTCTTGAAGAGCGAACGGCTGGATGCGTTCGGCCTCCACGAAATGCCTCACTATCGAGAAGGCCTCGAAGAGGCCGTGCATGGGCTCGTGGATAGGGGGCTCGCCTGACCCAATCCGGGCGCGTGTGCGATAACCTCGCATGGCCATGAAGATCACGATCGTCAACGTCGACGGCTCACCGAACCGCGTGGATGCCGCTCTCGATCTCGCCGCACGATCCCTCGCAGACGCAGGATGGGATGTCGAGCAACTGCGACTGCCCTCTCGCGGGATACCGGCTGAAGCCAGCGACGAGCACCGCAGGCTCCTGCATCTATTCACGCTAACGCCGGGCACACTGATCGAATCGTGGCGAATCGCCCGACATCTCGAGTCGCTCACTTCCCCCGGCGACACCGTGTTGCTCTCCGACTATCGAGGGTTCGGAGGCATGTTCGCCCTCGAGCAAGCATCGCACTCTGAGAGAGAACGTCGCAGTGTCTGGACTCTTGCAGGAGCGTCGATCACTCTTGCACACCTCGATACGCTGGGAACGATCGGCGGATACGAAGGCGAGACCAACTCAGCCATCGACTGGGAACTCGTTCAATACCGCTTCAGCGAAGCGGTTATCTGTCCGGCACGGCGAGGTGTCGAACTCCTCGAGAAAGTAGGCGTATCGGCGGTCCCCATGCCCGTCTCAGGACCTACCGTTGCCACGGCGTCATCCGGGACGGAGTCCGTGATCTGGCTTCCGGAAGTCGTATCTCGGACATCGAAAACGTCGATGATCGTGAGAAGCCTCGTGTCCGTGCTCGAAGCGCGGCCCGACACACTGGTCGTGATGAGTGAGGAAGACGAAGAAGACGAGATCTGGGAAGGCACGACATGGAGGCAAGTCGCTGCGACGGCCGAGCGGTACGGCGCCCGCATTCAGAGGAGCTCGGAGGATCCGGGGGGCTGGGTCGTCCTCGGCGACGCGTTCGTGGTCCCCGACCCAAAGCTGGTCGAGGCATACGCCTCCGGGAGACGGATCTTCGCCCCGATTGGCAGCGTCGCAGCGGCGATGATGCCCCAGGCCGTGCCTTGGAAAGACGAAGACAGTCTTGAGGACGCGCTCCTCCGGGGTACGACTCCGACCGCAAAGGATCAAGAGCAGGAGAGATCATGGCCGCTGCCGATGCCACACAGTGATCCTGACCGTGCCAGCAAGGTGTCGGTCGGAATCCCGGTTTTCCGGGATGTGCGCTTCCTCGATCAATGTCTCCAGTCGGTGCTCGATCAGTCCCAGCCTCCTCATGAGTTGGTCTTGTTTGATGACGGGTCTCTCTCGGCCGAGGTGGGGGCCACCCTCGAAGTGTGGAAAAGCCGCCACCCCAACCTTATCCGGGTGATGCAGGGTCCGAATCGAGGCGTGTGCGTAGCCCGCAACGCGATGATCGAAGCATTCACCGGGGACGCCTTCGTGCTCGTCGACAGCGACGATGTGCTCCACCCCGACTTCATCGAAGCATGCAGGAACGTTCTCCGATCGAGACCGGAAGTCGTGGCCGTTGCAACCTGGACCGAATTCTTCGGCGGATACGAAGGTGTGGAGGCCAAGCCGCCCTTCGACGCTCGCGTCGGCATGCGCGAGAACCCGATCATCTCTACAGCTGTGCTCGTCGACGCGAAGATTCGTGACGACGGGATCAGATTCGCCCCCGACCTGGCCTTTCTCTACTGCGAGGATTGGCATCTGTGGTCGCAGATCGTCGCCGACGGCGGTACCTTTGGCCTCGTACCCAGGGCCCTCGTCCGTCATCGAGTTCACCCGTCGTCGGGCGCCATGAAGCGGACTGCCCTCGCCCACACGGTTGGCCGGGCGCGAGCAACCGAACCGATCCGGCCCGGTGATCTTCCATGAGCCAATTCATCGCTGTCGCAGGGCGCATGCCGAGACCGGTCCGACGACTCGCCAAGATGCTTCCCGGTTCGGAAACCCTACGCCGACTGGCAGCGGGCAAACCCGGGGGCCAGGCACCCGCCTCCGGGACGCTGCGACCCGTTGTGTACCTCCCAACCTGGGCTCGGTGGGACGTCATGCGACAGCGGCCGCAATTCCTCCTCGAAGTGTTCGCGTCGGCCGGCCACCCGGTGTACTTCGTTGATCCACGCGCGGACACCGAACGCATCGCCGACGGAGTGACGATCGTTCCTTCGGTCGCTTCTGTACCGGCGGAACACGTCATCCTCTACATCCACTTCGCCCCGCTGCGCGCGCTCATCGATCGATTCACCGACGCGGTCGTCGTGTACGACGTCCTCGACGACCTGACCATCTACGAAGCCGACGAAATCGGCCTACCGACCAAGCGGACCGTCGCCTATCATCACCCGTTCCTCATCGAACGAGCCGATCAGATGATCGTCTCCAACTCGGTCTTGCACGACCGGTACGGACATGACCGGGACGGCGTTCTACTCATCGAGAACGGCGTCGACTCTGCCTGGTTCGCGAAGAAGCGACAGCGACCCGCAGATCTCGTCGAGACGACACGGCCCGTGATCGGCTACCGGGGAGCGGTGGGGGAGTGGTTCGACTTCGATCTTCTCGAGGCCGTTGCCGAACAGGAGCCGGAATGGCATTTCATCGTTGTCGGACCGATCTACGACCGTGTCGCGGACCGGGCCGATCGGCTGTCACGAATGGCCAACGTCGACTTCATAGGGGAGCGGCCGTCCGATGAGATGCCGGCGTACGCTCAGGCGTTCGACGCCGAGGCGATCTGGTTTGTCGTCGATGAAATGACCTCCGGTGTCACCCCACTGAAAATGTTCGAAGCGCTCGCCGCGGGAACCCCGGTAGTCGCAACACCACTGCCTGCATGTGTCTCAGAAGGGACGATTCGAACCGCCAATGACCCGGTGTCGGTGCGGGTCGCTCTGCAGGCCGCTCTGAACGACGGGCACGATGAGAGCTGGCTTTCTCGTGCGTCCCGTGCCGCCGCCGATGCAGACTGGGCCAACCGGGTCCAGCCGTTGCTCGACCGACTCGACGAGCAGAACCAACGGCTTGTCCCATGAGCCGACACATCGTCTTCGCCACCACCGAATACGACCCTCTCGTTCGCGGCGGAGCCGGCGCCGTGATTTCCGGCCTGCATGGGCTGCTGGAGGATCGCGGCGACATCGTGACGATCGTGCTCGTCACAGACCAGGACGTTCCATCGCTCGATGGTGTGACCGTGGTACATCCCGGGACAGGCGAGGGTGATGATCCCGCTGCCCTGAGCGCATCGAAGGCGGCGTTCAAGGCAGTGCTGGGTCTTGCTCGGCGGCAGCCAATTGACCTCGTCGAATTCCAAGACTTCGACGGACTGGCCTTCTGGACGCTCGCTCATCGCGTCGGCACGCCTCTCGAATCGTTACGGATCGCCGTCCGATACCACCTGCCCGCCGACCACATTCTCGATGCCATCGGAGCGGAGCGGCCCGAATTCTCGGTGGTGCGTGCTATGGAGAGAGCGTCGCTGCGCAGCGCGGACGTTGTGATTGCCCAAACTCCCTCGATGGCCGATTCGATATACGAGCGATACGGGACCGAGCCGGACCGAATCGTCGCTGGTCCACCTCCGGTGCTCTCGGTCGGCCGCGTCGAAGGGGGGCGCTCGGGGACACCGCGTCTCGTCGTCGTCGGTCGGCTCAGCGAGCAGAAAGGCACCCACGACTGCGTGCGGGCGCTCGGGCCGGTGCTTGCCCGGCATCGGGACCTCATCCTCGAGTTCGTTGGGAGCGATGGCTGGAGCGCTACGGCGAACCAGCCGATGCGCCAGTGGGTGTGGAGTCTTGCTCCAGACGACGTACGGAATCAGATTGTGTTCACCGACCCGATGCTCCGCGAAGACCTCCCGGGACATCTGTCGGGGGCTTGGGCTGTGCTCGTCCCCAGCCGGTTGGAGAGCTTCTGCCTCGCAGCGCATGAGGCACGAGCCATGGGGCTCCCACTCATCGCCAGGAATCTCCCCCCGATCACAGACTACTTCGACACGAGCGCGGGGGCGCTTATCTATGACGGTACGGATGATGATCTGCGCCGGACCGTCTCTGCCGTGCTCGAACATCAGGAGATCCTCGACGAACTCGGTGCAGCACCGCTCCCGACATACGACGATCCGGCATCCGTTTACACCGATGTGCTTCCTCGCTCGAGGCATCCGCACAGTCAGGCCGGGCATGCCACCGCGGCGATCCACGCCCTCGAGGAGGTTCTTGCAGGAACCGCGTCCGGTCGTCGGGGACGCATTGCCATCCAGCGAGCGCTTGAGGTCCTACCGCCGTCAGTGGCACGTGCCGCCGTTCGCATCGTCCCGCAGCGGATGAAGGAGCGGTTCCGAGGCGTAGCGTCATGGCCTGCAGAGCAAGAGCGACGGCAACTCGTGGAGCGACAGGCGACGGTCGATGATCGGATCAGTGCCGGCTTGTTCCCCGAACTGACCGCTCCGCAGGTGTCGATCATCATCCCTTGCTACAACCACGGGTCCTACCTTGCCGGTGCGCTTCTGACGGTCTTCGAACAGACACACGATTCGTGGGAGGTCATCATCGTCGATGATGGCTCGACGGAGGCCGAGACGGTCACCTTTCTCGATGAACTCGACATGCCCCGGGTCCGGGTCGTGCACCAGGACAACTCCGGCCTGCCTGGTGCGCGCAACCTCGGAATTCGTCATGCACGGGGCGAGTTCATCGTTCCCCTCGATGCCGATGACGAACTCCTCCCCGAGTATGTCGCGACCATGCTCAAAGCCCTCGAGGGCGAACCTGCGGCAGCATTCGCCCACTGTTGGGCCGAACTCTTCGGAGACGTCAATTGGATCTGGGCGACCCGTCCCTATAACCCGTACACGGTGCTGCTGTCGAACTCAGTGCTCCAGGTCGCGACGTTCAGACGGGCGGCATGGGAGGCCGTAGGAGGCTACGACGAGACGATGATACGCGGCAACGAGGATTGGGACCTGTGGCTGCGGTTCCAGGAAGCCGGATGGGGCAACGTGCAGATCTACCGGCCCCTCTACCGCTATCGCAAGCACGGGATCACGATGAGCGTCGATACCGAAGCCGACTTCGAAAAGGGCCGGGAACGGATCAGACAGCGGCACCCGATGCTCTACCAACCGGCGGCGATCCGAGAGAACAAGGCCGCTCACTTTCCCCTGCTTTCGATCGTCGTTACCCCAACGCATGGGGGCAGGGCGAACGCATTCGGATTGGAGGATGTGCAGATCATCGATGGGATGATCGGTCGATGTGAAGCGATCGCCGCAGCGCGCGGCAAGTACGTCGTATTCTGGGCAGGTGGGGCCGCCGACATCGTGTTGGATCTCGTCGATCGCCTGGAACGCGACCCGAATCTCGGAGCCGCAACGGGCGCTGGTGAAACGGTCTATCGGAGATGGGAACTCGTTGACCCGCGCACCGGCCTCGACCTGGGCGAGGCGCCGGTGCCGGAGCGGTGTCCGGAGGACGGTTGGGCTGTCCCCGCCCAGATGAGTGTCTCTGGACGTGTCCTGCCGGTCGTGCGGCAGCGGCCGGAGGAAGAAGGCCGTCTTCCCGAGTGGGTGGACGCATCGTGACCCTCTCAATAGCGGTCAAGCGGATGCTCCGGCCGCTGATCCCGGATCGTCTGATGGCGCGTTACCGGCTGATGCAGCATTCCCGGCAGGTCAGAACAAACGTCGACGTAGTGCTCACAGACCGGCGGCTACGCAAGCGATGGTTGGTGGCCACACCCGACACATACCGGGTTGTGAATCCGCCTGAAATCGACACACCACGACCATCGGCACACGACATCGAAGCCTTCGGTCTCGACAGCGCGCGAGCGATCGAATTACTAAGTCTCCCCGGCGTCGATGTCGGCGTTATCGCTCGTGTGGCTGTTCCAGCAATCATCGGACGGAGACGGGTTGAACCGCCGATGGAGCCGGTCGCAATCGCTGCCCCTCGTGATGTCATCGCAGAGATCGGAGGTCCTCCCGGACGTCCAGAGTCTCTGCCCGGACTCCTGGCAAGACTTCGGGCAGCAGGGCGGAGACTCGCCGTCCTACCCATCGAGACGGATGCGGTCGAAACCGAGCGGAACGATCCCATCGAAAAGCCGCCCGTTGTGATCCTCTCCGCCGTTCCCCTCCACGACATCGGAGGCGGTTCACGCGCTGCACAGTTAACGTTCGCGTTGCTCAGATCCGGCTTCCACGTCACATACGTGACGATGCACGGCACGCAGGAGTCCACCGACCTGGGGCTCCGCTACATTCATCCAAGCCTCGAGCAGTACAGCGTCGACCGATTTGACGTGGTCAGTACGGCCGATCGCGCCGGCAGGGCGGGGTTGGTGCTCATCGAGGTGCCCGCCAGCACCTACCGCGAATCGATTGAGGCGCTGACCAGGCGAGGTTGGACGGTCGGATACGACATCATCGACGACTGGTCCGACCCGGCACTCGGGGGGGAGTGGTTCGACGCCGACACTGAAGAGTGGATGATTGGCAGGGCCGACTTCGTGACCGCATCCGCTCCTGATCTTGTCGAGCGGGCTCATGCAATCGGCTCGTCGGCAACCTTGATCCCGAATGCCGTGAATCGCGACCTGTTCGGGCCGATTGCTGTCGACCGCCCCTTGGATCTGCCCGAAACGGACGGTCCCGTCCTCGGGTACTGCGGATCGCTCTACGGGGATTGGTTCGACTGGGACGCATTGCGATCGGTTGCCGACGCTTTCCCCCAGGCGAGGATTGTGGTAATCGGTGATGCCAGGGGAATCGACCATGGCATGCCCGCGAATGTCGATCTTCTCGGTCTCAAGGCGCAAGGGGACCTTCCCTCCTACATCCAGCGTTTCGACGTTGGACTCCTTCCGTTTCACGTCACGAGAACGACCCACGCCGTGAGTCCGCTCAAGGTGTACGAGTACCTGGCCTCCGGTGTCCCTGTTGCAGCCCCACCGTTACGCGCCCTGGAGTCACTCGACGGTGTGTACACCGCCCGCAATCTGGTGTCGGCGGCGAAGGCGGCACTTGACGCGGCTCCGCCCGATCGGCAAGCGGTGCTGGGGCAACACTCGTGGAGTGCCCGCGTCGACACGATCCTTGCCCGCGCCGGCCTCGATCGTCCTACGGTGCCGGGGGATCCAGCGCTGATCCGGAAGCGACCCGTCGTGCACTACGCCCGGCGTGAGAGGGATGTGCGAACAGGCACCGGTAGGCTTGACGAACCATGAACCGATCCTCCGCAACACCCGACGTCTCCATCGTGCTCCCCGTCTACAACGAGCGGGGACACATCGAACAAGAGCTCCAGCGGATTCGCTCGTCGATGGACGCGAGCAACTACACCTACGAGATCATTGTGATCGACGATGGATCCTCCGACGGCTCGGGGGACCTGCTGCGTGAGATCGAAGGCATCCGGCTGATCCAGTTCGCCCAGAATCGCGGCTCCGGGTCATCTCGGCGAATCGGGACCAACGCCGCCCGAGGTGAGATCGTCGTGTGGACCGACGTCGACATGACCTACCCGAACGATGAGATGCCGGCGCTCATCGACGAGCTCGACGGCGTCGACCAGGTCGTCGGAGCGCGAACGAGCGAACAAGGGACGGTGAAGGCGCTGCGCGTTCCCGCGAAGTGGGGCATTCGTAAACTTGCCTCGTATCTGACGAGTACACCGATCCCGGACCTGAACTCCGGGTTTCGCGCGATGCGACGGGATGTCGCTCTCCAATTTCTCCATCTCCTCCCGCCCGGCTTCTCATGCGTGACGACGATCACCATGACGTTTCTCAACAATGGGTACTCGGTGAAGTACGTGCCGATCGAGTACGGTGAACGGTCGGGCGAATCGAAGTTCCATTGGTACCGAGACACGAAACGCTACCTGCTGCAGGTCGTTCGCCTCATCATGATGTACAACCCTCTGCGCGTCCTCATGCCCATCGCCCTGTCTCTGCTCGGCATGGGCCTGGTCAAGCTGGTCTACGACCTGGTGACGAAGAACTTCCGGCCGGCTGCCAACACGCTGCTCATCTTCTCTGCGGCATTCGCCGTCGTGCTGGTTGCGGTCCTTGCCGATCTCACGGTCCAGGTCAGCAAACCGCGGCACAGCGTCGAGCCCGCGTCGGTGTTTCGTCGCGACCGGTAGTTGGACTCGTCGTCGGGGAGGCATCACTTCGGGGCGCCGTCTCTCTGTCCGTCGCTACCCGTCGGCCTCATTCCCCAGCATGACCCGTGGTTGGGTCGTTGCCTTCGATCTTGGATCCCCACGTGAAACGCCGAACAGCGCCACTACATACAAGAGAGCGATCAGGACAAAGAGGGTGATAGGCACCGCAGACGGCACCGGCGCCCAATAGAGCCAGGTACTCATCGGATCAGCCGGGCCGTAGTACGTTGAGACGATGCCGACGAACGCGGCCTCCAGCATTATGGCCGCGGCGAGCAGCACAACGGCCGGAACAGCTCGCGATCTGGATCCGGCGAGAGTAACCCAAAGCGTCGCGGCGATCGCGGCGATCGCGGCGATCATCGGGAATAAGTACCGACCCTGTATGCCGGCCGTGACACCAGTGTTGACATAGGCGGAGTAGGCCCGGTTGATCACGATTCCGAGGATGATTGCCCCGGGAGTCAGCAATATCCAGTGCTCTCCTCGCGTGATCGGGTTCCCGGCCGGAGGGTGAATCAGGCCGATGGCGAGGGTGACGGCGAGCACCAGTGTGGCAACCGCAATGAGTGGGATCGGGAGTTTCACCTCGAGCCAACCCAGCCATCCCCAGAAACTCTCGACAAACCACACGATGAATCGCTCTGCCCACCAGATCGGCTGCGGGGCCCCGGTAGCTTCCGAAGCGTGAGCGGGCAGTGACGACTGAAGACGGCCGAGAACGATGAGATTTCTCACCCACCACCAACCGCCCGCGACGAATGCCGCGAGAGCCGCCTCGGCAAGTCGCGTGACCGCGATCTCCGGCTCTCCGCTCCGCTTGCCCACAACGAAGTAGAGGAGCACCACCCAGATGGGGAACACGAGGGCGAAGCCCTTCGTCAACAGCGCGAGCCCCAACACGACGCCAATTGCGATGGCTGTTCGGTGAGAGTCATCGCCGCGCAAGACCTTCGCAACAAAGAGCGTCAGCACGGCGGCGAGAAGAATCAAGAGACCGTCGTTGTTGACGGAGGACCCGATGTGGATGAGTTGAGGCACCATCAGGGGAAACGCTGCGGCAGCGAAGCCGGCCCGCTCGGTACCTCCGAGACGCCGGACCGTTGCATAGGCGAGTGCCGGGAGGGGGGCCACCATCACAGCCGTGAAGATGCGCAATATCCACACGGTCATGTCATACGGGAGAGCAGCGCCGCCGAAGGCGTTAACGATTCGCAGGAGCGAGCCAAGTACCGCGTAGTAGAGAGGAGGATGTTGCGGCATCCTGTTCGGGCGATCCGACGGTACGTCGGGCGCCAGATCGGCGAAGCTCCCCCGCTGGCCTCTCGGGGCGATGTCGTCCGGGGAGAGGTTCCGCTCCATGAAGTGGACACGGTCCAACGACACGTCTGTCTGCTCGGAGAGCGACATCTCGTCGTACGCGGGGTAGTCCCACGTTCTGCTCATTCGAATTGCAAGGTCGACGTGCTCGGGTTCATCCGGCGCCCGGTATGTTGGAAACAACGTTGCACTCAACGCCATGAGCACGAAACCGAGTGCGACGAGAACTCCAACGATACGACCGGGATGGCGAGTCTTGGACATCTAGAGAAGGTTAGATCCCTTGGGAACCAGTGCAGTCTCGCGGCACGATTCTGGATACGCGGTCGCTCACCGACGGGGGCTCGTCAATCGTCATTCCATCGGCGGTCTTGTGGGGGCTCACGAACGGATCGAGCGGCGCGAACGGCATGGCCGGTGACATCTCGGTCGAGAACGGATGGTCTCCGATGTCGACGGTGACAGCCGGTTCGGCGATGCACACACCGTCGCGAAGTCGGGCGAGCCGGGTGGTCAGATCCACTCCCGCCAGGTGAAGGGGGAGCGACAGATTGAGGCCCCCTACGGCCATGAAATCGGATCGACGAATCGCAACTGCCACCCCGCCGACGGCGGTCACCTCACGAGCCACCTCGAGAAACGGAACCGCTACCCGCTCATGACCGTGACCGTACGGGCGGGCACGCCCCCCCGAACCGATCCATCCGAGTTCGACGACCGAGCCGTTCCCACCGATGATCATCGGTCCGACGGCGGCGACCGAGGGATCGTGAAGCCACCCGGCTAACTGCAGGGCCATCCCGTCGTCGATGGAGATGCCCTGCAACGTCAGTATCACGACGTCGGAGGCCGCCCTCCGGACTGCCGCGTTCACCTCGGCACTCGATGAGCCGCTCACGATCAGGCTGGTTCCCGGAGCGGACTCGAACCGCACAACGAACCGATAGGGTCCAGCATTGGGAGCATCGGCGATGCGGGCATCGATGCCGCGACGGGTGACGGCAGCCTGAACGGAGCGTCGGGCCGCATCCAACGCCCACGGTTTCACATGCTCGTCACCGGCCACCGACCGGTCACTTTGACGCCAGTGGTAGAGCACCTTTGGGATGTGGCTGAATCGGTGTGGGGTTTCGGAGAGGCGCAGCAATAGATCGTGATCTTGTGCGCCCGACATCGACGGGTCCAGACCCCCGACCGTCCGTAGCACTTCGCTGCGCACGGCCATCAGATGATTCACGTAGTTCATACCGAGGAGGAGGCGTGGTGACCAAGCGGGTTTCATGAAAGGACGAATACGATCGCCGGATTCGGTGAGTTGATCCTCGTCTGTGTAGATGACGTCGGCGTCACGCGTCGCAAGCGTCAACCACTCGATGGCGTCCGGTGCCAATTCGTCGTCGTGGTCGACGAAGGCTATGAAGTCTCCCGAGGCCCGGTCGATGCCCATGTTGGTCGCTGAGGCAATCCCGCGATTTGACGCGGATCGAAGTACGGCTACGAGCGGATCTTGTTCGAAGCGCGCCAGGAGAGCAGCAATTTCCGGGTCCATTGAGCCGTCGTCAACGAGGATCAACTCTCGGACGGAGACTGATTGATCGAGGACCGAACGAACGCATTTGGCCAACATCGATGGTGGCGTGTCGAACACGGGACAGACAACCGAGACGTGACCGGGTGTCTGCCCGGTCGGAGGTCGGAGGTCGTCGTAGGCTGACACCCACGGTCCGTACTCGGCAGGAATCGAGTCGATTGGGCGGCCCCGCGCTCGCCACCGCAAGTAGGCGGCGACGTCTTTCACCGAAGACACAGACTCTCCGAAGACACCGCACCCGAGCCGGAGATGACGGGTGATCCGGCCGGCACCGTCATGCCGGAGGTCGACCGATAGAGTGGTACCGCAACCCTGCAGCGGCTGCATCAGCCGGTTCGTAGAGGTTGCGGAGGTCTATGACGACCGGCGCGGCGAGTCGTTCCCGTACCTCGTTCAGATCGAAAGTCGAGAATTCGGGCCACTCAGTTGCGATGACGAGCGCGGCCGCGCCGTCAATGGCGGAGGAGGCGTTCTTCGCGTAGTCGATCGATGGCAGCAGGCTTCGTGCTCGCTCCATGCCTCTGGGGTCGTAGGCGACGACCGACGCACCGCGACCGACGAGATCTCGGATGATGTGGAGCGCTGGGCTCTCACGGAGGTCGTCGGTGTTCGCCTTGAACGTCAAGCCGAGGACCGCGATCCGTTTGCCGACGACGGTCCCGCCGATCGCGTTGGTGATCTTGTCGGCCATCCAGCGCACGCGGTTTCGATTCACATCTACGGCTGCGGCCAGAAGCCGCGACGGTGCCCCGTGGACCTGAGTCGTGTGGAGAAGCGCCTGTGTGTCCTTCGGGAAGCACGACCCCCCGAAACCGGGCCCTGCGGCAAGGAATCGGCTGGAAATGCGACTATCGAGACCCATGCCGAGGGCGACATCTGCGATCGACGCCCCGGTCTGTTCGCACAGATCCGCCATCTCGTTGATGAACGAGAGCTTGGTTGCAAGGAACGCGTTCGATGAATACTTGATCAATTCTGCCGTCTCCAGGTTGGTGGAGACGACGGGTACCCCCATCTGGATCAATGGGTTGTAGATCTGATGGATCGTACGGCGGGACCGTTCGTCGTCGGCGCCGATCACGATGCGGTCGGGGTGCATGAAGTCGTCAACAGCGTTGCCCTGACGAAGGAATTCCGGGTTCGAACCAATGGTGATAGGGATGTCGGGGCGCAACCTCGCCAGTTGACGGGCAACGTCACCGTTCGTGCCGACGGGAACCGTCGACTTCATTACCACCGTCGTTGCCTCGGTCAGATAGGGGGCCATCATCCTGACCGACGCTTCGACATGCGTTAGGTCTGCCTCGCCCGTATCGGACGATGGTGTGCCGACGGCGATGAACACAGCGTCGGACTCGGGGATCGTCGATCTGTACTTCGTGCTGAATCGGAGTTTCCCTCGCTCGACATTTCGTCGGATCATGCCGTCGAGGCCGGGTTCGAAAATGGGGACGCGAGACTCATCGAGTTCGGAGATCTTCGATTCGTCGATGTCGAGGCAAGCGACGGTATGCCCAAGCTCCGCGAGGCACGCGCCGGTGACAAGGCCGACGTAGCCGGTACCGATCATTGTGATTCGCATGGCGCCTGAGTCTACGGGTGTCTCGGACTGTCGTCGGAAACGAAGGCGGCGAACTGCACGGCAGCTCGCGCGTCGTGTGCGGTCATCCATGCCCGCGCGCGCTCGACGCCTTCTGAGCGATGTTCGAGCAGTCGCAGGGCCTTTTCAGCGATCGCTCTCGGATTGTCCGTCTCTGCAACCGTGGTCATCTCGTAGAGAACCTGGTCCTCGCGGAACAGCGCCGACGTAGCAGACACGAGGCACGGTACTCCGGTTAAGTAGCTCTCCATGGGCATCATCGGATGGCACTCCGAGAGTGTCACGTTGAAATTCAGCGTCATACTCGCCTGGAGACCGACGAAATCTCCCCACGCGAGATCGCCGTGCTCGACGATGTCCACGTCTTCGAGATAGTCGACGGCAGGTCGGTGTGCTACGTGTGCTCTGCCATTGAGCAGAGCGACTGCACCGAGCTGCGTCGTGACATTCTTGCGCCAGTACGGGTCGAGGAAGACACCGATGTTCAGTCCGTCTTCGAGAGGGACCGTCTCGTAGCCGGTGAGATTCGGCACCCGGTTCGGGACGTAGAAAGCGTTGTAGCCGAACGAGCGGAACACCTCGGCAAGGCCATCCTTGACGAACCCGACCCTATCGACGGAACCGACCTTCGAGAGGTTCAGTGCCTCCGAGACGGCCTCTCCCTCCCCGGCATCCGTGCCGTGCTGGGCCATGGACGAATGGAACACGACGGCGGTGCGAATTCCCCGTCGCGATGCGTGTTCCAGGAGTGCAGCGCTGCCCGGTGGCCACGCCTGGACGACGAGCGTCTGAACGCCGTTCTCGGCGAACTCGCCGGCAAGTGCCTCGGCGTGACCGGTGAAGTCGGGCGACTCGACCACAGGAGTTCGAAATGCGTGCGTGGCGGTCCGCACGCCGCGCCAGTCCGGATGGCAGACCTGCACGACGCTCCGTTCCACCCCGTCCAGATCGGTCCATGCTCCAAAGGATCGATGGAGGGGAGGTGTCCGATCGACCCGGGAAGCCCGCTCCGGGCGTCGGAAGCGGTCAAGCATGAACGGCCTCGACGATCGCATCGACCGTGCTTTGAGGAGCCGTCGAATCCCCGTAGGGGGAGGGCAACTGTGACAGGCCGCGGTGAAGTTGCTCGAGATCACCGAGCCAGTCATTCGCTGTGGCTCCTATGGCGGGTCCCGGGTCAACGAGCTCTGCGAAAGTCCCGAGGACTTCCGGACGTTCTGTCGATCGCCGCACGACGATGAGGGGTCGTTTGTACACCGATACCTCCTCCTGGACACCGCCCGAGTCGGAGATGAGGAGGGCCGCTTCCGAACCGAGAGCGAGGAAGTCCCGGTAGCCGACCGGGTCGACGACGACCAGACTCGACAGTGCTGTCCCCATGTCGAACTCCTCGATCCTGCGGACAGTTCGGGGGTGGAGCGGGAGGATCACGGGAAGGGGAATGGACGCAAGCTGATCCAGGATGGCACTCAGATTCGCGGGGTCATCGACGTTCTCGGGGCGATGGAACGTCGACAGGACGAACCGGTTCGGTTCGACGCCGAACCGGCTGAGCGTTTCCCGTCGAACCTCCGGCTCCGGCATGAGACGCTGCACGGCCTCCACGATGGTGTTGCCTGTGATCACGATTCGTTCGTCGTCGATTCGTTCGGCGAGGAGATTCTCGCGGTTCGCCGCCGTCGCTGCGAGGCACCGGTCCGAGAGATGGTCGGTGATGACGCGATTGTGCTCTTCGGGCATCCGACGATCGAAGCTCCTGAGTCCTGCTTCTACGTGGACGAGGGGAATGCCCGTAGCATTGGCGGCCAGCGCACCGGCGGCGACCGTGTTCGTGTCTCCCTGGACGACGACCGCGAGCGGCCGGTCCTGTGAGAACAGCTCGTCGAGACCTGCCGTGGCGCGACCGATCTGCGTTCCACGACGCTCGGCGCCGATGCCGATATGCACGTCGGGGCGGTGCATTCCGAACTCGTCGAAAAAGACGCCCGAAAGCTCCGGGTCGTAGTGCTGGCCCGTGTAGATGACACGCGCCGCATCCCCCAGGAGGCGAACCGTACCGGCAAGCTTGATGATCTCTGGACGCGTCCCGAGAACGACGGCGACGGAGCGACTGGGAAGTTCGGTCACGCTGGGTCCTGCCTGTTACGGGTACGCGGTACGCTTTGGGTCGTCATGCTACGGCTTCTCGCATCCATCCCGCAGGCTCTGATCGCCGCTCTCGCCGGGTACAACGCAATCGTGGCACTCTGGGGATGGAAGGACCGTACACCCGCACCGACCGCAGCGGCGCGCAGGATCCGCGTTGTCATCCCCGCTCACAACGAGGCCACCGTCATCGGCAATCTCGTCGCAGATCTCCAGAACCAGAACTTCCCGACCGATCTGACCGAGATCGTCGTCATCGCGGATCGTTGCACCGACGGGACCGTCGGTGCGTCTGCACCCGTTCGCGCTGTCGAACGCGATGAAGGGGCCGAGGGGAAGGGTGCCGCCATCGCGTGGCACCTGAACAGCGAACCCCTGGATCCAACCGATATTCTCGTCGTCATCGACGCCGACAACCGGGTGCCGTCGAACTTTCTTGAACGCATATGCGCCGAGATCACTGCCGGACACGATGTCGTCCAGTGTTGTCTCGACGTTACGAATCCAGACGAGTCCCCGATGACGCTCGCGTCGGCCCTGTCCTACTGGGCCGGGAACCGGATGGTCCAACTCGCCCGTTCGAATCTCGGATGGTCGGCCGATCTCGGAGGGACCGGAATGGCATTCACGGGCGTGGCACTGGCTGAGGTCGGCGGCTTTGGCGAAGGCCTCACGGAAGATCAGGAACTCGGCGTGCGGTTTGCTCTCGCAGGCCGTACGGTCGAGTGGCTCCACGAAGTTCGGATCTACGACGAGAAACCTGCAGGTGCTGTTCCTGCCGTCCGTCAGCGGGCTCGGTGGATGGCAGGTAGGCGTGCCGTCGCGCGTCGGTATCTCGGCTCTCTTTGGAAGGGCGCCGCGCGGGAGCGGTCAATCCGTCTGTTCGACGTCGGTTTGCGACTGATACAGCCCGGACGGTCGTTCATCGCAGCGCTCTCGGGAGTCCTCGCGTTGACCTCGTGGGTGACGCGGTCGCGTCTCCTGTTCCCGTGGCCGGTGTGGGGTGCAATCACCGCAGTACAGTTCTTCGAGCCGATCCCGTTCCTCGCGCGCGACGGTGTCGATCGCCGGTACTTGCTTCGTTATCCATTCCTGGCGATCCTCGGCATCCTGTGGATTCCGATCCGTGTCGCGAGCGCCGTGGCGACCGGCTGGGGCCACACCCCGCACAAAGGCACAGATCCCGAAGTGTCGACCCCGGTCGTGTAGGGGGACGCCCCCCTGCGGCCTCGCCAGAGGGCATTGGGGATTCACGAATCAATTGATCGGCGGACCGGGCCGGGACCGCGGAGCAGCCCCCAGGGGAGGCCGATTCCGTAGGACAGGTGCATGATTGCAGCGGCGAACATCACCCCGAGTGTCGAAGCCTCGGACCGCAGCCCGACGAACAGGAGCCATAGGAGCCACGCCCCGGCAAGTCCAGCGAGCCCCCACCAGAATCCGGTGGCGAAGGCGAGGATCCCGAAAGCGATCAGCCCCGCGACGAGGAGGGCGGGAGCGAGCGGACGCAATGATGGCAGCCTGCGATTCGCCCACAGCATCTCGGCCTTTCCCATGCCGTAACGGAAGTATTGCTTCCACAATGTCCCGAGCGACGTTCGCGGTGCGTATTCGGTCCTGATGGCCGGGTCGACGATCACAGTCCTTCCCTCGGCCCGCCACCTCGCATAGAGATCGGCGTCCTCGGAGGTGCCGGAGGGGAACATGCGAAAACCGCCGATGTCGAGAAGGTCCGAACGGCGGAAGGCACCCAGGTAGACGGTATCGACCTCCTCGCGACGGCGGGCATGATGGAACCGTGCCGGCAGCACCATCGGCGAGTTCATCGCACCGGCGACGGCGGCGGGGAAGCCGCTCAACGCTACCGGGTTCATGGGGCCGCCGACGGCGACCGCATTCGTCTCGCGAAGCGCGGCAACGGACCGGGCGACGTAATCGGGGGCGTATCGCGTGTGCCCGTCGGCACGAATGAGTATCTCCCCGGCGGCTCTCTCGGCGGCCAGGTTGAGACCCGGAGACTGACGGCGCTGAGGATTGTCTACCACGACGACGCGAGGCTCGTTCCCGACCCGGGCTTGTAGTCGTCGACCGGTGCCATCGCTTGACCCACCGTCGGCGACGACAATCTCGATGAATCCCTCGTACTCCTGACCCGTCAGATCGTCGAGGACGGCGTCGATGTTGTCGACCTCGTTGAGGACGGCGAGGATGATGCTGACGGGCGGCGGTGACACGTTCCAGGAGACTACCGACCTCCGACGCTTTGACCGTCATGTGGCGGTTTCGCGACTCGGGACGAAGGGTCTTCGCAGTGTTCGAACTCAAGTCTTGCTCGCCGCGGTCGATAGAACACCAATGGAGCTCACCTTCGTCGCGTCGCGCCGCCTGATCGGTAGTTTCGTTGTGCTGGCCCTCGCGTCGGCTCTCCTTGTCTTGGGCGGTCAACCGGCAGATGCAGCAGGCATCATCGAGGTACCGGCAGCAGGACGTGCGGCAGGGGGCATCTACTCGTCCGAGTGGCATGTGGCCGACGATTTCGACGCGCTCGCCGCGGCGACGGGCAAGAGAGTCACGTTCGGCGGAACATTCCACAACATCTTTGAGAACGACCACATCACCACGCCATCCTGGTCGAACACACGAGAGATCCTCGACGAGGTCTGGCGTGGTCGGGCGACCCCATTCGCGAACGTGGGCATAGATGCTTCAGCGTATCGAATCGCCCGGGGCGACTATGACGCCAAGATCGCAGAGTGGGCGACGCATGTGAAGCAATACATCGACCTCGGTGGTGACCGCAGCGTCATCATCGCTCCCTTGCAGGAGATGAACTACGCCGGATCGAAGTGGGGATGCGACCCCGTCAACTACCAACTCGCCTACAAGAAGTTCGTGGACACGTTCCGTTCGATGGGGTTCGACGAGACGATGGTCCGATGGGCATTCGCTCCGAACAACTGGTCGTCACCAGGATGCGGGTCGATTGCCGACTACTACCCGGGTGATGGGTACGTCGACGTAATCGGCATCTCCGCCTACAACTGGGGGACATGTGTCGGTTCGGCATGGGAGACGCCCGCCGCCGTGTTCGGACCGGCTCTCACTGAGATCCGGGCGACCGTGAACGCGACGAAGCCCTACATCATCGCCCAGGTGGCTGCGCCCCGATCCGCGTCCTGCGGAGGGAACCAGGACGAGTGGGTCCGGGATGCCTTCGCCTACGTGACCGCCGACCCGAATGCTGTCGGCTTGGTCTACTTCAATTTCCTCAAGGAGACAGATTGGCGTATCTGGACGAGGCCAACGGTCACAGCCGGATGGAGAGACGCGATGCTGCGACCCTCGACCGTCCACGAATGGCCGTTGACCTCCTGGTTCCGGCCCGGCACGTTGACGGTGTCGATGCCGGAGGGCGTCGGCAGCAATGTGACCGTTCTCGGGGGGCCGGCCGCGGTTTCCGACGCCGCTCTCTATGACATCGTTGGAATGCTGGGCGGGATGCCAAATCGGATTTTCGGACCAAACCGATACAGCACGGCGGCCGCCGTATCAGGCGAGATCTTCCGACCGGATGTCCCGGCAGTGTTCGTCGCGACGGGAACAGGGTATGCGGATGCCCTCTCTGCTGGGGCAGCAGCCGCTCACCTTGATGGGCCGCTGCTCCTCGTCACGAAGGATTCCGTTCCGGCTGAGACACGAGCCGAGTTGAACCGTCTCCGACCACGAGCGATCTACGTCGCAGGCGGATCGGCGGTCATCTCGCAGAGTGTGGTGGATGATCTGGGCCGGTACGCAGGGACGGGCCGGGCCGTTCGCCTCGACGGAGCGAACCGGTACGGGACGGCCGCGGCCGTCGCCGTCGCGACGTTCCCGGACGGTGTCGGCACGATCTACCTCGCGACGGGCCTGGGCTTCGCTGACGCACTGTCGGCGGGAGCCGCTGCCGCCGCCACGGACGGAGCCGTCCTCCTGTCGACTCCAGATCGTCTGCCGATGGAGATCGCCGACGCTGTGCGAACTCTGAAACCCGGCGAGGTCGTGCTCGTCGGCGGAACCGCTGCGCTCTCACCGGCCATCGAGGATGAGTTGCGCAGGCTCGGTGTCAAAACGGTGCGGCGTATCGCCGGCTCCAACCGGTACACCACGTCGGCTGCCGTGTCGGCCGATGCATTCGGATCGGGTGCGGCCACGGCATTCCTGGCGACCGGGACAAGGTTCCCGGATGCCCTCGCCGGTGCCGCCGCAGCAGGTAAGCTTGGTGTCCCGCTGTTGCTGACCGATCCGACGAGTGTTCCCCCGGTGATACTCAACGAACTCGATCGTCTGTTCGGATAGGGACAACTACCCGGCCGCGACTTCGTCGGCTTGATTCCTACACTGCTCGCGATGAAACCCCTTCTCAAGACCCTTATCGTTGCCGTCGCGCTCGCCACGATTGCTGCGGCGTGCTCAGCCGGAAACGCCACCGAAGCCGCGCCCGCCGCCACCACCACGTCCACCGAACCTGTGACGACATCCGAGGTGCCGACGACAGCGGAGACAACCTCGACGACATCGACATCGTCAACGTCGACCACGACGACCACCACCCTTGCCGCCGAAGTCGCGCCGACCATCAACGGCCTGCCAGGCGAAGACGGCACGGAGGATCGTCGGATCGTCGCCGTCAAAATCGACAACCACCCTGCGGCACGGCCGCAGTCGGGCATCGAGGCAGCGGACGCCGTCTATGAGGTTCTCGTCGAAGGCGGTCTCACGCGATTCATCGGGATGTTCCAGCAGTCGGACAGCGACTACGTGGGTCCGAACCGTTCCGGTAGACCGACCGACTCCACGCTGATGGCGCCATTGGGCGCGGCGTTTCAGATTTCAGGGGCACAGTCCTGGGTACAGGACATCTTCAAACGGGACGGCGTCCACGTCAGCTACGACACTGGGGCGACGACGTGGCGGATGCACCATCGTGTGGCACCGCACAACCTGTACACGTCGACGCTCAAGATCCGGGACTACGCGGATGCCCGCGGCTGGCCGGACGAGGCTCCATCCCCGTTGTTCGTCTACGGGAACGAACCGACCGAAGCGTCGAGTTCTGCTGACACGATCACCCTCGATTGGTCGGATCACCCCAGCGTCGTATGGAAGTGGGACGGGGAACAGTATCTGCGATTCAACGGCACGACTCCGCATGAGTGGGTTGACGACCGTGCCTCGGTCGACGAGGCCGGACAGATCGCGACCGACACCATCGTCGTGATCGAAGGACGCAAGTACACGGCATCTGACCCTGCCGGCAAAGGCTCGTCCGTTCCAGCCATCCACACCGTCGGCACCGGCGATGCGCTTGTCTTCTACGACGGCGGCATGTTCGAAGCGACGTGGACCCGGGATTCGATCGACGAACTGATCCGCATCGTGGACGACGAAGGCAATGACGTGATCCTGCCCGCGGGACGGATCTGGATCAACGTCTTTCCCGACAACCGCACCGTCGCCTGGGAGTAGCCGATGGGAGCGATCGCCGTCCTCTCCGAGACGATCCGACGTGGAGATCGAACGGCGGTCCAGGCGATCGGCGCCGCGCTCGATGTGGCCGAATCTTCACAACTCGACCTGAACGCCTTTACGACGATCGATCGCGGCGGCTCGCTCGATCGGGCGACAGCGATTGATGGACAGATCGACACCGGTGGCGACGTGGGTCCACTTGCCGGGGTGCCTGTTGCGATCAAGGATCTGATCGACCAAGAAGGTACTCGGACGACGAACGGCGCCGCTTTCCCGACCACGCCTGCGAAGGCTTCGGCAACCGTTGTGCGACGTCTCGAAGATGCCGGGGCGGTCATCATCGGACGAACCGGTCTTCACGAGTTCGCCTTCGGATTCACGTCCGAGAATCAGCACTTCGGCCCGGTCCGCAATCCGTGGGATCCGAACCTCTCGCCGGGCGGCTCCTCCGGCGGATCCGCCGCAGCGGTGGCCGCGGGGATCGTCTCCGTCGCCATCGGAACCGATACCGGCGGGTCGATCCGCGTTCCGGCCGCTCTGTGCGGTGTCGTGGGGCTCAAAGTCACCCACGGCCGCGTGCCGCTCACGGGCGTTACACCGCTTGCACAGTCTCTCGACACGGTGGGACCGATCGCACGCTCCGTGGCCGACCTCGCCGCCGTGTACATGGTCATCGCAGGCGACGATCCGTCGGATCCATGGTCGGCCCCGCTTTCGGTCGAGGCGCCCGGGGAAGCCCGCGACCCGTCGACACTTCGTATCGGTATCCCGCGCCAGTGGATGGACGTCCCGACCGACGAGGCCACTCGCGACGCCTTCCGGAGTACGATCGACCACCTCCGATCGCTCGGAGCGACGGTCGAAACCATCGACGATCCGGCGCTCGAGAAGACCGATCCGGCCACGTTCGCAGCCGCAGCGGAAGTGTTCCGGGTGCATCGTGAGCGGTGGGAGAAACATCCCGACACCTACGGGTCCGACGTGGCCGAACGGCTCCGGCTGGCGGCGACCGTCGGTCTCGACACCGCGGTGGACGTTCTCGAATGGGATGCCGGCGCCCGTCATGCCCTCGCACGCATCTTCACTCGGTTCGATGTGCTCGCCACACCGACCGTGGGGTCGACGAGGAAGGTCATCGGAGACGACAAGATCGACATCGACGGCGAGCGGTTCTCCCACCGCACGGTCATCGCCCAGTACACGTGGCCGGTGAACCGGGTGGGGAACCCCGCTCTTGCCCTCCCGATCAAGAGCGAAGGTACCCCGCCGGCGAGTCTCCAGCTGATCGGTCCCCGATGGGGTGAAGCTGCGCTCCTCGAGATCGGTCTCGGTCTCGAAGAGTCCGGGATCGTCCAGGTTCGCCAACCCCCCATTTACTTCGGATAGGGCAACCTCTCTCCCTCTCATCCGCAATCGACCGACGGTCGACGGACATGTGATTTGAATGGCATAGACTTGACCCCCGCACATCGGAGGACCGGCTCGTGCCGGACTCCAATCGCAATCAGGAGCAGACACCGTGTCATCAGACACCGAGACCGACGCACGGCCCACACCCGAGAAGATCGACCGGGTCGTGATCCGGTTCGCCGGCGACTCAGGCGACGGCATGCAGCTCGCAGGTACGCAGTTCACAGCGAGCTCGGCGATGTTCGGCAACGACCTCGCCACCCTGCCAAATTTCCCTTCCGAGATCCGGGCACCTGCCGGCACGATCGCCGGGGTATCGTCGTTCCAGGTCCACATTGCCGACTGGGACATTCTCACCCCCGGAGATCATCCCGACTGCCTCATCGCGATGAATCCTGCGGCCCTCAAAGCCAACCTCCACGACCTCAAACCCGGGGCGCTCATCATCGTCAACGTCGACGCGTTCAACGAGCGGAACCTCGCCAAGGCCGGATACGAGTCGAACCCGCTCGAGGATGATTCGCTGCGCGCCTATCACGTGCTCACTGCACCGATGGAGGAGTTGACGAAGAAGGCGCTCGTGGGCACCGGCGTCAAGGGTCGGGCGGTGCTCCGCTCGAAGAACTTCTTCGCACTCGGTCTGATGTCATGGATGTATTCGCGGCCGCTCAAGCCGGTCGAGCAATGGATCACGAAGAAGTTCGGTGAGGACAATCCGGTCGCCGCCGCGAACCTCGCGGCGCTCCATGCCGGGTACAACTACGGCATCACCGCCGAAGGCTTCCACCACACATTCGAAGTTGAACCCGCGGCGCTCCCGAAGGGGGAGTACACGAACATCAGCGGCAACATCGCCACCGCATGGGGTCTGATCGCCGGTGCCCGGGCTGCGAACCTGCCGCTATTCCTCGGTTCCTACCCGATTACCCCGGCCACGTCGATTCTCGAAGAGCTGGCGAAGCAGAAGCACTTCGGGGTGAAGACCTTCCAGGCCGAAGATGAGATCGCCGGTGTCGGCAGCGCCGTCGGGGCCGCCTTCGCAGGAAACCTGGCTGCGACGACGACATCGGGTCCCGGTCTCGCTCTCAAGTCCGAGACGATCAGCCTTGCCTTCACTCTCGAACTGCCGCTCATCGTCATCGATGTGCAGCGTGCCGGACCGTCGACCGGCATGCCGACGAAGGTCGAGCAATCCGATCTCCTCTTCGCCATGTACGGCCGTCACGGAGAGGCACCGCTCCCGGTGGTGTCGATCGCATCACCTGCCGATGCGTTCTCGGCGACGATGGAAGCCGTCCGAATCGCCACGAAGTACATGACGCCGGTGATCCTGCTCTCCGACGGCTACATCGCTAACTCGTCCGAACCGTGGAAGCTCCCGGACGTAGCGGACCTGCCGACCTTCCCCGTGACGTTCACGACCGAACCGAACCATGGTGACGAGTTCCTGCCGTACACGAGGGATCCGGAGACGCTCGCACGGCCGTGGGCCATCCCCGGCACACCGGGCCTCGAGCACCGCGTCGGCGGTCTCGAGAAGCACGATGGCACCGGCAACGTCGCGTATGAGCCGGACAATCATCAGCTCATGACGGAGCTGCGGGCGGCGAAGATCGATGCGATCCGCAAAGACATCCCGCCGATCAAGGTGCACGGCGACGCCGACTCGAAAATCCTCGTTCTCGGATGGGGATCGACCTTCTCGGCGATTCGTGCCGGAGTGCTCAACGCCCGGCGTAACGGGCGATCCGTGGCCCACGCACAGATCCGGCATCTCAACCCGCTTCCTCCCGACCTCGGCGATGTGCTCGAGGGACGGGAGGTGATCCTCATCCCGGAGTTGAACAACGGGCAATTCGCCAGGATGATCCGGGCCGAGTACCTGATCGCCCCGAGATCGTTCGCCAAGATCCAGGGGGAGCCGTTCAAGGCGGACGAGATCGAAGAACAACTGAACGAGATCTGCCGGGAGATCAACTCATGAACATCGACGTCAAGCAATACACGAGGGCAGATTTCCAGTCGAATCAGGAGGTCCGCTGGTGCCCGGGGTGCGGCGACTACACGATCCTCGCTTCGGTGCAGACGTTCCTCGCCGAACTCGGCATCGACCGGGAGAAGCACGTGTTCATCTCGGGTATCGGCTGCTCGAGCCGGTTCCCGTACTACATGAACACCTACGGGATGCACAGCATTCACGGGCGGGCTCCGGCAATCGCTTCCGGTGTGGCTGCGGCGAACCCGGACCTCACCGTGTGGGTGATCACCGGCGACGGTGACGCACTGTCGATCGGCGGCAACCACCTCATCCACGCCTTGCGTCGCAACATCAACCTGAAGATCTTGCTGTTCAACAACCAGATCTACGGGCTGACGAAGGGCCAATACTCGCCGACCTCGGAGCAGGGGAAGCGGACGAAGACATCGCCGATGGGTTCCATCGATTACCCGTTCAACCCGGTGAGCCTCGCCCTCGGAGCAGAAGCGACGTTCGTCGCACGCACGCTCGACATGGACCGGAAGCACACGGCCGAGATCCTCGCTGCCGCCGCCGAGCATCGCGGGACGGCGTTCATCGAGTTCTATCAGAACTGCAACGTTTTCAACGACAAGGCGTTCATCGAGCTGACGAGCCGGGAGACTCGCGACGACAATCGCGTCTATCTCGATCACGGCAAACCGATCCTGTTCGGCCCCGACAATGAGTTCGGGATCCGGATCGGACCGACCGGCGCCGAGATCGTCGAGGTGTCGAAGGTAGGCATCGACTCCATCCAGGTCCACAACGCTAAGGATCCCGAACCGGGTGTCGCCTTCGCCCTGAGCCGTCTTTCGCGCGGCCCGCACGGTCCGACCCCGCTCGGGATCTTCCGCGACGTGGAACGTCCCGTCTACGAGGACTTGCTCGTCGGTCAGATCGAAGAGGCCCAAGCCCAGAAGGGCACCGGCGATCTCGCCGACCTGCTCCGCTCAACGGGAACCTGGACCACCAACTAGCGCACACCCAGGCGTCTGGCGTTGATATGAATGAAATACGGTCTGTGGCGACACCAGACTGGGCAGGGAATGGGCTTGAACACTGATCGCCTCGCCGCGTTCGTGGGGGGACGGCTCGCCGCGGCGGCCGATCCGGACAAGGCCGGGCCGATGGCGGCATACATGAAGACCGACATGCCGTTCTACGGCGTGCAGAAGGCCGGACGGGTGCCGATCCTCCGCGAGGCGGTCGCCGGGTTCCCAGCGAAGACGAGAGATGAGTATCGCGCCGCCGTTCTCGCCCTCTGGCGGCAACCTCACCGGGAGGAGAAGTATCTCGCCATCGGGTACGCGGCGGCCTTCCCCCGCTTCGTCACGCTCTCGTCTGTCTCGCTCTACCGAAAGATGATCGTCGAAGGTGCCTGGTGGGATTTCGTCGACGGGATCGCCACCAGCCTTGTCGGTGAGGTTCTCCTCAACCAGCGGGAGCGGATGACACCGAGGATCAGGGCGTGGATCGACGATCCGGATCTGTGGCTCCGCAGAACGGCGATCATCTCACAACTCGGGCACAAGGATCGGACCGATGAGGATTTGTTGTTCGAGGCGTGCGAACGGCGAATGTACGAACGGGAGTTCTTCATCCGCAAGGCGATCGGCTGGGCGCTGCGCGACTACGCCAGGACCGCTCCCGAAGCCGTCGCTGCATTCGTGACCGAACACCGAGTGGGTCTGTCGGGGTTGTCGTACAGAGAGGCCACGAAGCACCTCGACCTCGGATAGGCCGGCTCGCATGGACGGCGGCGCTTCCCGTGGCTTCACGGGCTTCGACGTCGAGCGAGATGAGAAAGTGATCCGGTCAACGAAAGCCGGAGACGCGATCGACGTCGTGCTCATGGCGCGTAGGCCGTGAATCGGATACGCGTTGTACGGATGGTCAACCGGCAGCGCGTCACATCCGTCCAACCCCCGCCAGGGATCGGGCCGAGAACCCTGCCGTCCTCCTACGTCACGCAGCGGTTGTCACCTTGTACGCAGACCATGCCTTCGGGGACGGTGGCAGCGGACTCGTCGCACTTCGCCGTCGACGTGGATCTCACGGACCTGTTGCGTTCAACGGGGACGTGGACGACGAACGATCAGCCGGGAATCGATGTCGCCACTCTGCCGCCGCGGTTCCGTGGGGACGGAGTTGAGTTCCTACCGTCCGGCTTCAGATGCCGAGCCAGTATGCAATGTCATCGCCGAGGGGCTTGTACTGTGGACACAGGTACCGGGGTGCCGCCGAGAGGATGAGCCCGTATGTTGCAACCTCCGTGGAGTCGAGATGGCGGAGATCTTGGGTCCAGAGAACCCGGATCGCGTAGTGGGCATCCCTTCCCTGGTTGAAGAACCCCTCCAGACTCGCACAGACGTCGTCGCCGGCGACGAGGATCTCGTTGCCGGTCACCGTGCTGCCGAGCGGGAGCGATCCGTTGACGGCGGCAACGTAGGTGTCGCGAGCTGCCGGATCGCCGTATCGGGGGAGGGTTGATGTGGTCGTTGCCAACGTGGCCGCGGCTTCCTGCGTGGGGCCGCTCGCGGTCGACCGGCCGATTGCGATTCCCACGAGCAGCGCCACAACGATCGCGACCGCCGCTCCGATCCATGTCCATCGTTCTCGTGTCATGGGGCCACGATACTGCCGTCCCGGATCCCCAGGGCATGCAGGGTCCCGTCCACCGACGATTGAATGGACAATGGCGAAATGAGCGTTACCGTGCAGGTACCAAACGGCGGATAGTCCACGGGTTCGAGATGAAGGCCGGTAGGAAGGCGCACTCCAAGCCAGGAGGAAGGCCCGAGAAGATGTCAATCCGAACCGATCGTCCCGGCCTCAGGGAACTACTCATCGCAACACTGTTCCTGCCGTTCCTACTCGGTTTCACCACGGCCGGGGGAGACTCCGACCTGACGCACGACACATACACCCTCACATTCACTGCCGTGGACGGTGCAGGCCCGGGCGCCTTCGAATCGGCCGTTGTCGAGTCCACGTTCACGATGTTCGGACTCACGTGGACGGGCATCGCGCCCGAAGAGGTGTGGTATCGCGCTTCTCCTGCCACCGGACGCTGGTCGGATTGGACATCCTTCGACGTGTCGTCGGACGATCTTCCCGACCCCGGTGGGAACGAGTCCGACTACAGGCGGTCGAGCACTGATCTGATATACGCAGGCCCGAATGAGCAGATCCAGTTCCGTCTCTCGGGGAACGTGCCGCGCGACGTCGAACTCGTTGTGTTCGACACTTCGGGAGGCGTCGACGCCGCGAATTCACCGTTCGTCGAGGAGCCGGAACTGTCTTTGTCCGAGATGTCGGTTCCGTCCATGCCCGTCATTCGACCGCGTACCGACTGGGACCCCACCAATCGATGTCCCCCCCGTGAGATTCCCGAGGAGATCCAGGTCACGACGGCGATCGTTCACCACACGGGCGGCACGAACCGGGCCTACTACGCGTCTGAGGTCCCGAACATCATCCTCGGATACTGCCTCTATCACCGCAACACGCTCGAATTCGACGACATCGCCTACAACTTCCTGATCGACCGATTCGGTGGCATCTGGGAAGGTCGGGCCGGCGGCATCGACAAGGGAATCCGGGGAGGCCACGCCAAGGGTTTCAGCAGTTACTCGACCGGCATCGTGATGATCGGGAACTTCGAAGGGGCGAGCCCGACGTGGGCTCAGCGGGCCGCGCTCGAACACCTCCTTGCATGGAAACTCAGCGTCCACAATCTTGATCCTCTCGGCATGACCAACCTCATCTCGATGGGCTCCTACAAGTACGACGAGGGCGTGCCGGTCACTCTCAACACGATCAGCGGACATCGCGATGTCCAGGCGACGGCATGCCCGGGAATCTACGCCTACAACCTGCTGCCGACCTTCAGGTCCGACGTCGCTTCCGTTTGGAGACCACCAGCGGTCGACTACTACGCGAATCCCGTCACCGGGGACTTCGACGGTGACGGCGCAGAAGAAGGAGCCGTCTACCGACGCACAGACGGAACTTGGTGGGTCTATGACGGAGGGTCGTCGAATATTGCGCTCGATGGACCCGACGGGCAGGCCGTGGATGGTGCGATCGGTGCCGATGTGGACGGAGACGGGTCGGACGAGATCGTGGTCCGATCCGGCGCGTCCGTGAGCTTCTTGAATCTGTCCGAGGGCGCACTCGCGTCGACCGGAGTTGGTTCTCTGGGATCGGCATCAGATTGGTCCGTGGACGTCGGGGATGTGGACGGCGACGGACACGAGGATGCTGTGTTCGTGGATGGATCCGGATCCGTTCGGGTCTTGTCCGCGGGAGCCATCGCCCCGTGGGGTTCCATCGGAGCCGGCCATCAGCTCTCAGCGATCGGTGATTTCGATGGCGACGGTAGAGATGATCTCGCAGGTCTCCGCTCGACCGGCGCAGTCGACGTGGCGCTGTCCAACGGTACCGGCTTCGGGTCCGCCGGCGTTTGGGGCGACGCAGGGCCGGAGGGCGGTTGGCAGTACCTGGTCGCAGGCGATCTCGACGGCGACGGGGATGACGACGTGGCAGCGTTCCGGTCTTCTACGAATACGTGGTATGGGCTGCGGTCGAACACGTCTTTGTTCGCTTCCATGCGTCCCATCGAGACGCCGACGCTGGACCATTGGAGCGAGGCCTTCCCCTTCGACTACCAGGACGACGGAATCGTCGAAGTAGTCGCGCTCAACGCCTACACCGGGACCTGGCATCTGGGGCGATTCGACGGATTCGAACCGGTGTTCACCCGCCTCGAAGATGCGCCGCATCGCACCACTGTTGTTCGCAACGAATCCGGGGAGGGAACCTCGTACCTCTCATGGTTCGGTCAGGAATTCTCGTGGGAAGAGACGGACTTGGGCTACGGCGTGGGTGATGAAGCGGACGCAACACGCCGAATCTTCGGCGCATCACGCTACGAGTCGGCGGCCCGGATCTCCCGCGCGGCATTCGCCTCCGCAGATGTTGTCTTCGTTGGAACCGGTGAGAGATATCCGGATGCGCTGACGGGAGGTTCGGCGGCAGTGCGGCTCGACGCGCCGATGTTGCTCACCTCCTCGGTTTCGCTTCCAGAGAGCACGCGTGCCGAGATCGAGCGACTCCACCCCGATCGCATCGTCCTGCTCGGCGGACCGGCGGCGGTCTCAACAGCAGTTGAGGCGGAACTCGCGGCTCTGGCACCGGACGGTGTGCTGAGGATTGGTGGAACCGATCGCTATGAAACGGCGGCGATGATCTCGCGAACCTACTTCGCTCCATCCGCCGGGACCGTGTACGTCGCTACGGGGCTGAACTTCCCCGACGCCCTCGCCGGTGTCCCGGGAGCCGGCAGCGCCGACGCCCCGATCTTGCTGGTCCGTACCGGCTCGGTGCCCGCTACAACGGCGGCTGAAATCCGCCGGCTGGCTCCCAGCGAGATCGTCATTCTCGGCGGCCCTGTGGCCGTCTCCGAGTCCGTTGCTCAGTCGCTCACGAGTTACGCTCCGACGGTTCGGCGACTGTACGGTCACGATCGCTATGGAACGGCCGCGGCGATCTCGGCAGAGGGTTTCGCCTCGGGAGCGGACATCGCATATATCGCTGTTGGAACCAACTTCCCGGATGCGGTCGCTGCGGGACCGGCGGCGGCACATCTCGGGGGAGTGTTGTTGCTGTCTCGGAGCGACACAGCGACAGCTCAGACGACGGGGGAGCTCCGTAGGCTTCGCGTTACCCGGATCACCGTCATCGGGGACGAGAACATCATTTCAGAGGAGGCGATCGATGATCTCGAAGGCATCGGTATCGGCGGTCTAACCAGCCGGATGTCGAACTTGCCGCGTCCGTAGGCGTATTCAGGGTTCGCGTCGCCGTGAGAATCGCACGATGTCTTCGAAGCCGAAAGCCACTGCAGGTAGCGCGAGAGCGATCCAGCCGGTCGCTCGGATGAGTGCTGCAGCGAGTGCCCCGACGGCGGCGGGGATGCCGAACAGAGCAGCCAGCGCAGCAAGTCCTAATTCCTGAATTCCGAGGTTTCCCGGTGTCAGGACGATGAAACTGCTCGCTTGGAGAAGCGCATAGATGGCGATCGCTTCGCCGATTCCGAGATTCCAGTCGATCACGCCGAACACGGCCCGGTACAGCGTCACGACGATGATGATCGTGACGAACCAAACAGCGATGAACCGCAGGATGAGACGGACATCTTGCAGCGCTGTCAATGCGGCGGTTGCAACGCGCCGTGCCGCATCGATGATCCCCGCCGGCGACTCTCGATCCTGCAGCGGGCGGACGAGGCGCCGGATCGCGAACGGTGCACCTGCGACCACACCCGCGGCGAGGATGAGGACGAGTGGTGCTGGAAGACCGAAAATCGTCTGTGACGGCGATTGCACGGCGAGGAACGGGGCGGCGACGGCGAGGCTTGTTGTGACACTCATGATCACGAAAGCGGCCATCCCCCCACCGAAGTCGGCGATGGCGATACCGAATTCACGTTTCAGTTTGAGCGCTCGATACACGTTCCCGCTCTGAGGGACGAACGTGTTCAGGAAACGTCCGACGGCGAAGATCTTGAACCAGCGCACCGAAGCGATGCTGACATCGGAGGAGGATTCGATGACGATCTTCTGCCGTTGGCTTTCAGGCAGCAGGTAGAGGACCTGGAGAACGAGAATGACGATCAGGTCGGTCGGGTCGAGATTCGCGAACGTGTCGAGCGCCGGTCGATCCCGGAGGATCACCCAGACGACGAGACCGAGTGTCGTTACGACGATGACACCGGACACCCACCGGGGGACGTGGAAGCCGTCGGTGGTCACGATACGGCCGCAACGCTTCGGAGCACCTCAAGCATGGCCGCTACCGAGTCGTTCCATTCGAACGTGCGCCTGACGAACTCGCGGCCGGCGATACCCATGTGCGATCGAGCGTCCGGGTCGGATGCAAGGTCGACAACGGCGGCGGCGACGGCGACGGGATCCTGTGGTGGTACGAGACATGCGGTAACTCCGTCGATGCACACCTCCCGAATACCTCCGACGTCGGTCGAGACCACCGGTATGCCCGTAGCCGAGCCTTCGAGTATCACCACACCGAACGACTCGGGTACGATCGTCATGTTGAGGAGAACGTCAAACGTTCGCATCAGTTCGGGAATGTAGCCGTGTTCAACGCGTCCGAGGAAGTCCACAGCCTCCTCGACGCCAAGGCTCGCAGTGAGGGACTCAAGATTCTGTCTCAAGCTCCCTTCACCGACGATTGTGAGGCGCGCATCCGAACGATGGGCGAGGATGGCTGGCATCGCCCGGATCGCGTATTCGATGCCATACCGCTGCTCGAGCGACTTGACGAGTCCGATCGACAAGCCGCCGGGTACCGCCGGTATCTCCGGCGGGTGGAACATCTCCGTATCGACACCGAACGGCACGACGGTGACCTCTGCGTCGGGGGCCAGCGTCCGTACCCATCCGGCGAGGTAGTGGCTGGCGACGGTGACGCGATCGGCCTTCGCTAGTGCCATGCGGTTGATGGTTCGCAGCGTTCGGCTCTGGGCCACACCGTCGGCAGGGATGATGTCAGATCCCCATGCGGTTATCACGACCGGATTGCTGCCGGCGATTCTTGCGATGGTGCCGCTGGTCGAAACGAAGTGCGCGTTCACAACATCCGGATTGCAGCGGGCGACGATGCCTCTGGCCGCTGCCGCCAGTCGGGCGTAGGAGAGCAACGACCAGGTCGACGACGGGTCATTGACCCGTCCGAGAGACACCGTGTGCACGGGGATGCCGGGAATCGAGGCACTCCGTATCGAAATGATCTCGACAGGGTGTCCGGCGTCTCGGTATGCCATCGCCCAGCGCTGAAGGTGCGGCGCCCTTGCGTTTCCGATCAGACAGATGCGCATCAGGGCCGTCGGTACGATTCGAAGTGTTGGAGCATCCAGGTTGTGAGATCGACCTTGTCGCGCAGCAGAGCCTTTCGGGCATCGGCCGCCGACACCTGGGCATCGTCGTCCATGAACCCGATGGTGGCATCGATGGCAGCATCGAAGTCGGTGGGGTCGAAGTGGCGCACTAGCCCGTAGCGCCGTTCGAGGTCGTCGACGTAGCCGCGACCGGTTACCGCGATGTACACCGCTGGTGTCCCAAGGACGGCGGCCTCGGAAGCCATCGTCGCAGAATTGCCGACGACCACGTCGGCGAAAGCCAACAGGTGGTGGATCGAGCGCGCCGGGCCGTCGTACCGGTACGGCGCGAGGTCGTCGGGTAGAGCGGTCTCGGAGCTGATCAACACGCTCCCCCGATCGACCAGGCGCGAGACGAGAAGGCGTTTCTGCTCGTCGATGAGAGCGAGCTCTGCCCGGTCATGCGAGGACTGTCCCGAGACGAATCGGATAACTGAGAATGGTGTGGAGATGTCGATGCCGAGTTGTTTCACGAGCTCAGGATCCGGTGTGAACCGATCGGGGTGGAGATAGGCGAGTTCGTGATAGCTCGGGTAGGTGATGTGGTTGCCTCTCACGGGTGCGGCGTAGCAGTCGGGTGTGACGACTTCCGTTGCGAGGGGGTAGACGACACGGTTCGTGGTCGTCGCCACTTCGGTGTCGTAAAACACAATGGAAGGGATCCTCAACAGTCGACCGACCGGAGCGATCGAAACGCCCATGATGCCGATCATCACGTCGGGGCGGAACGTGCGAGCGACACGGCCGAGATGGATGGTGCGACCCGCCCACTCACGAGTCAGACCCATCGGTCCGGTGGCCTGTGTGGAGATCACCGAGTGTCCGAGTCCGTATTCCTCGAGTAGCTCGACGGTGACGTCCTTGTCGCGGGCTGTGATGAGCACCTCACTGCCACGGGCGCGTGCCTCCGCGATCAGGTTGCGGAAGACGTGCACGTGGGCGGGGTGGAGAATGTCGACGAGGATTCGCATGGATTGAAACGACCCTACCAGTGGTCGATTGCCGATCCGAGACGGAAGGTCATCGGAACAGCCGCGTGAGTTCGATCTGAGTGTCCGGCGGGAGCGATGATGCGCGGCTGAGGAGCAGTGGTCCACCGTATCGGGCCGCTACGGCCGCTCCGCTGAGGGCGTCCGGGAAGGCTTGTCCGGTCGCGAGGAATACCGGCCGGGCGTTGGAGTCGAAGAACGCGGTTGAGAGACTCGCCGCCGTGGCGTACCGATCCGAGCCGGTGATCCGGTCCACGTTCGGTCCGAGTGCCCTGATGGATGCCTCCACGCTGTCCGCGACGGCGTTCGTGCCGCCGACGACGATGACGGACGCGGGGGACAAGCGGATGATCTCGGAGCGAGTCGCCTCCGGTAGATTCGCGCTTCGTGTCAGCAAGATCGGTGCGGAGAGACTTGCAGCGGCGGGCGCAGCCGCGAGGCCGTCGGGAAATGCCTCGCCGGTTACGACCACAACCGACTCGACGCTGGGGGAGAACGCATTCAGCGACACGGCCGCTGCAGTTGCGTATCGATCCGACCCGGCGATGCGGGTGATGTCGGCCCCACTTGCCGTCGCTGCCTGAGCCTCAACGGATGATTCGATGACGGCTTCACCTCCTACGATCACGATTTCGGACGGAGCGAGCCGGCTGAGTTCTGCAGCTGTAGTCGCCGGGACATCGGTCCGGGTGACGAGCAAGATCGGTGCATCGTGTAGGGCGGCTACGGGGCCGATCGCGAGCGTGTCGGGAAAGTTCTCACCTGTGACGAGGTAGACACGATCGGCACCATACGGATTGAATTCCCGGGAGACTGCAACCGCTGTTGCGTACCGATCCGGCCCGGCAAGTCGCGATGGGGCAGAACCGATGATCATCGCAGCCTCATTCAGCACCGAACTACTGACCGCCGCCGACCCTCCGAGGATGAACGCCTGATCCGCGATCTCCGGCGGCACCGCGGCGAGGGCAGCTGCCGCAGCGTCGAGTCGACCGGCGCCGTAGAGCGGGTCCCATCCGGGGGCACCGAGGTCGACGGCGGTGTCGATCAATAGCTCCTTCAAACCGGTGACGGTGAGAAGAGGATCAACGGAGAGAGCCAAAGCCGCGGCACCGGATACGTGCGGTGCCGCGGAGGAAGTACCGATCTGCTCGACGATACGCCAGCCGAGCGAGTCGAAACTCTCCTGGAAGATCCCGTCTGGGCGCCCGTTTCCGTCGAGATCTCCGGTGTTGCCCCCGGGCGCCACCAGATCGAGGGCGCTCCCAAAGTTGGAGTAGACCGCCAGGGTGTCGATGGTGGTCGTTGCCCCGACGGCGAAGGAGGCAGGATTGTTAGCCGGAGAAGAAACGAACCCGATGCCGTCGTTGCCGGCGGCGACGACGACCAAGACGCCGCGATCGGTGGCGTCGTCGATGGCCGAATCGACTGCAATGTCGGAGCATGTGGGCCAGGTCGACGAACATGCGCGGCCAAGAGACAGGTTGATGATGTCGGCGCCGTGATCAACAGCCCACTGGATGCCGTTGGCCACCTCGAGAGAGGATCCACTTCCTGCGCTGAGAACCTTGACGGGCATGATGGAGACGTCGGGTGCGACACCGGCAGCTCCGACGCCGTTATTGGTGCACTGGGCAATCGTGCCGGTGACGTGGGTCCCGTGACCGTGGTCGTCGAGTACCGAGGCGAGCGTTGTCTCGCCGGTGAAAGCGTTGTAGGGGGCGACGAAGGACCGGCATGTGAGATCGGAACCCCCAAGGGCGATGCCGGAGTCGAGTACAGCCACCGTCACATCCGTGCCCGTTCCGTGTTCCCATGCACTCTCGACGCCGATTGTTCGAAGATGCCACTGGTCGGGGTATGCAGGGTCATTCGGTTCGGAAGCCTCCCGATATTCGAACTCCGGTGCCACCTGCATCGGAATCCGGCCAAGTCTGAATCGTTCTTGCAGATCGCCGATCGTCACACCCGGATTGATCGGCATCCGGGACCACATCTGCGTTTTCCCCTGAGATTCTGGACGGACGAGAACATGCCCCGTCGATGCTCCGGTGAATTCGATTACCGTTTCCGGTGTCGTTGCTGCAACCGACTGGGCGACGGGCCCGAGCCATACGGCCAAAGCCATGAAGAGCAGCGCCAGTGGTCGGGCATTGGAGATCACGAGTGACCGACGCCAAGGGATCATGCCGTGGCAGGCTGATCCAGCGACTTGACTCCTCACCGTCGATCAGGATGGAGCGGGTTGTAGCTCCACCACCAGTACTGGGTCCTGGCTGTGCCATCCGCGTAGGCAATGGTCCGGCTGACGCGCACGCTCCCTCCATCCTCGGTCGTGGCGCTACCCGAGAGTCCGGCCGAAACGCGCCGACCGTCATTCCATCCCCAGAATTGGACGGTGACGGACGTCGCTGTGTGCTTCGTGCGCATCGTGACGGGGGCCGTTGTGTCGTTACGGAATTTCACGTCGGGTCCGGTCCATCCGAGGGTTGCCTCTCGTCCGAGCGGATAGTGGCTGAACCAGATCGAATGAGGCTTGTGATAGACATCCTCATAGCCACCGAAGAAGATCGCGTTGTAGAGGGTTGTAGCGAACTGGCTGGTACCGCCGCCGATGTTCGTGGGACTGTCACAACAGTAGATCTCTCCATTGATGATCGCCGGTGCGGCGACATAGCCCTTCTCCACCGTGCGTTGTCCGACGTAATCGTTCAGTGAGAACGTTTCGCCGGGCAGCACCGTTGCTCCGTCGGCTGCGTCGGCAATCGTGTGGATGTTTGTGACACGTGCCTGCCCAGCCTTGTAGTACGTCGTAAATTCGGAAACCTTCACGATCGGAGTGCAGGGGCGCCCTGTGAAGGAGGTGATCGCTGTCGCGGTTGCGGTGGGAAGCCCTGCTTCAGAGACCAACAGCATCGGGTTCGCGAGGGCGAGCGGGGTAGCGGCAACCGCATCGGGGAACTTCAGTCCGGTCGCAATGTAGATCGTGGACGCCGGTGTCGGCAGGGTCTCCGAAGTTGCCGCAGCGGTCGCGTAGCGGTCTCTTCCGGCAAGGCGCGAAACCGGGGCATGCGCGGATAGGGCGGTCTCCACATTCGGATCGATGGCTGCTGGCCCGCCAAGGATGACGATCTTGCCCGGTTGGAGACGGACGATTTCGGCTTCGGTGGCTGTTGACAATTGGTTCGGGTCTGTGAGGAGGATCGGACCGCCGGCCATATAGGCAGCCGGACCTCCGACGAGAGCATCGGGGAAGTTGGTGCCGGTCGCAATGTACGCGACGTCGACCGGAGTTGCGAACGTCGATGCCGAGATGGCGGCCGCTGTTGCGTCACGGTTTGATCCGGCGATGCGCGTGACCTTGAACTCCGTAGCCAACTGGGATTCGACAGACGCGGAGATAGCGCCCTCCCCGCCGAGCACGACGACCTGGGTGACGTTGAGGTCCCTCAGCGCCAGGAGTGTTTCGCCCGGAAGGACCGCCGCTGTCGTGAGTAACAGAGGAGCATCGTTCATCGCGGCAACGGGTCCGGCCGCTACGGCGTCCGGGTACGCGGTGCCGTTCGCCAGATACGCCGTGGTCGCACCGGATGGAAATGCCTGTCGGGCGATCTGCGCTGCGGTTGCGTAGCGGTTCGGTCCTGCGATCCGAGTGACGGTGCCGTCCGTACACGACGCGAGATGCCCTTCGACGGCTTCGGGCACGACGGCGGTCCCCCCGAGAATCACGATGTCCACGTTCGTTTGCGTGTCTTCGGCAAGCGCGGCCGCGGGGGCCGATAGGCCGCCGAGCATTGCGACAACGAGGAACATGCGGACAAATCGCGACATGCGGTAGTTTCCTGATGGTGGGTGGGGCGAGGATAGTGCGATCGGGCACAATCCTTTAGAACTCAAGATCTGCGGCGAAGGAGCCGAAACATGACCATGACCGAAAACGCGGGTCGTCGGCTCACATTCGTTCTGATCCTGGTCGCGCTCGTCATGGCGCTCTTCACGACGGCCGCATCGGCGGAGCCACAGAGCTCCGACTTTTCCGCGTCGTCCGCAGATCTGATCTATCCGATCACGTTTCCCGTTGTCGGTGATACGTACTACTCGGATACCTTCGGCGCTCCCCGATCCGGAGGAAGAACTCACAAGGGAATCGACATCATGGGCTATGGGTGGAAGGGACTGCCCGTAGTTGCCGCTCACGATGGAACGATCACCCTGACGACCGAATCGGCCGGTCGAGACTGCTGCGCGATCTGGGGACTGACAGGCGATGACGGATGGTCATCGCTCTACATCCACCTCAACAACGATACACCCGGGACCGACGATGGGAAGGGATGGGGGTTCGCCCCGGGTATCGACGTGGGAGTCCACGTCAAAGAAGGACAGCTCGTCGGGTGGGTCGGGGACAGCGGCAACGCCGAGTGGGTCAGCCCCCACCTCCACTTCGAGCTCCACAAGGACGGCGTCGCCGTCAATCCATACCCCTCGCTCGAGGCAGCGACGAGGATCGACATGCCTCGCGTCGCCGGACACGATCGGTTTGCGACGGCAATCGAGATCTCGATGGATGCTTTTCCCGATGGGGCCGACGTCGTCTACCTAGCGACGGGCTACAACTTTCCCGATGCTCTCGCAGGTGGCCCCGCAGCGGTGAAGACGGACGGGCCGATTCTTCTGTCGAGGGTGGAGTCGCTTCCCGCCGAAACGCTGACCGAATTGCGTCGTCTTTCTCCGTCGCGAATCGTGATCCTTGGCGGGGAAGTTGCCCTGGATCGGTCCGTGGCCGAAGATCTGGCGCCGCTCGGGGCGGAGGTACTGCGCCTGGCCGGTCGGGATCGATATGACACTGCAGCGATGATCTCGGCGATGCATTTCGAGCCGGGGATCAGAATGGCATTCGTGACAGGCGGCATCGATTTCCCGGCTGCCGTCGCCGGAGCTCCCGCTGCCGCGGCCAATGGCTCGCCTTTGTTGCTCTCCAGGCCCGATGACCTGCCTTCATATACGCGAGACGAACTGGCACGCCTCCAGCCGGACGTCATCATTGTACTGGGCGACGTCAGCGTTGTCGGAGACGCAGTGATGCGGGAACTCAGCCCGTACGCCCGATCGGGGAGGGTTGAACGACTCGCAGGAAGTGATGACTTCGGTACCGCGGTAGCGATCTCTCAGTGGGCTCACCCCGATGGATCCGCAACGGCCTACCTTGCCACGAGCGGCACATTTGTCGATGCTCTCGCCGGTGTTTCGGTGGCTCTGAGAGACGGAGCGCCGATCCTCCTGGTTGATGAAGACCTCCCGTCTGATGTCTCCGCGGAGATCGAACGTCTCGGAGCGGATCGCGTCGTGGCTCTGGGTGGTCCGGCGGCGGTCGTGCCACGCGTTGCCATGCGGATTTGGAGTCTCTTCAACGGCAACGACATGCCGGTCTGGAAGTAGCCGGCGAGTTCGGGTCATCTTGACCTGTGGTAACTCACGGCGTACGGCGGCGTCAACGGTGATGCCTCAGGTCTCCTTTCAAGCTTCGGACCCGCTGCGGGCTCCTGTGATGCCCCGGGCCGCCCAACCATCGCTCTGGACCGTCTCGTAGAGGGACGGTCCCGTCCGGACAACGCCATGGTGCCTCACCTGTGCTCTTGAAAGGCCACTCCGATGGCTGCGGAGACGTCGTCAACGTCTTCGAATCTTGCCGGTGCCGGCACCAGGATCGCGGGAACGGGGATGGTGAGCGTGGCACGACCGTCTGCCCTGCGGATGCGACTCTCACTCGCCGGGCACTTCTCGCCCAGGCCGCTGTCGGCTGGATGTCTGACAACTGCCACGTCGCCCTCGAGAACCCGTTCTAGCGGATCCACGGCACGAACGGAACCGACGATGTTCGCTGCGATCGAGGATGAATCTCAAGGGATGGCGTGAACCGTCGTTCCGATGGGGGCCCACTGATAGAGAGCGTAGGCCTTGGCGTCGGATTGTCGAACGCAACCACCCGAAAGGTGGGTACCGAGCTGATCCTCCGTCTGCAACGGCCGACCGTCGGCATATCTCGGGATCGCGTGGAACCCGTACGACCATTTGTTGTCCCAGGTATATGGTCTCACGAACCGAACCATGTATTTCATCGTGATACCGCCGTACGGGGCCCACGCGTTCACGGACTTCGAGAAGACCTTGTACGTTGCATAGTGGGGGATCCCAACACGGCCGGACACGAGATAGGTGTCATGCAAAGTCTCGTCCGCGTTGATGAGCCAGACTCGCTGTGCCGAGTTGGAGTAGATGATCCGCTTGCCCGAACCGACCGCCGGGTACGGTGGAACCCACGACTCGCACGCCGATCCTGTGCGAGCGGCGATCGCATCGCCGGTGATCGAGTTCATCGAAGCGGCCGTCACGAAGAGGATCGGCGCCCCTCCTGTGGCGGGCGTGGCGGCCAGCCCATCGGGGAAGTTGTTGGCCGTGACGATGAAAACCCGGCTGCCAGGCGCGTCCGCGGCTACAGCAGCAGCCGTGGTGTATCGGGAAGCTCCGGATATCCGTGTGACCTCGCCCGTGGCGAAGGTCGCCAGCTCCGACATGACAGCGTCGCTAACCACACCTGAACTGCCGACGATCACGATCCGCTCGGGCCCGAGCCGACGCAACTCCGCCCCTGTAGCGTCCGGTACGTTGTCCTTTGTGACGAGGAGCAGTGGAGCGTTCTCCGTCGCGGCACGGGGTCCGGCAACCATTGCGTCGAGGTAATTGAGGCCCGTCACCACAAAGGCGGTCGAGGCGCCGGCGCTGAAGTACCACTGTGAGATCGCGGCCGCGGTTTCGTAGCGGTCTCGACCGTCGAGTCGTATGACTTCTGGGAAACGCGACTTGAGTTCCTGCTCGACTTTGGCGGAAATGACGGCGGTTCCGCCGAGAAGGATGATCCGGTTCGGGGACACTCGCGAGAGCGCGGCGTCCGTTGCCCATGGAATGTCGTCCCGTTCGGTCAGAAGCATCGGGGCATTCAGCAGTGCCGCGACGGGTCCTCCGCCGAGGGCATCGGGGTAATTCAAGCCCGTGGCGAGGAAGACGGTGTCCGCTGATTCCCACTCGTCGGCCAGAGCAGCAGCCGTTTCGTACCGGTTGGGTCCAGCGATTCTTCGGACGCTATCGGGGGTACATGACCCGAGATGATCGACCATGGCGTCAGGTATGACCGCGGTGCCTCCCACAACCACGATCTCAGCATCCGACGTGGCTGCCTGTGCAGATGCCAGGCCGACGATCTGCACGAGTGTCAATACCAGGGCCATCCCCGCCATGATCATGAATCGTTGATGTCGCACGCGTTTTCCTCCCAAATGGGTCATCGGCAGAACGGACATCTGCCTGAACGCCCTCGTACCTCCACGTTGAATGAATTATACGCTGGATGACCCGCCGGTACGCCAGTCAGCCGAGTGGACAACAAAGACCGCATAGAGACTGCCCGCCCCCACGCAGGATTCTGGCGCTGATCAGAAAGAAATATCGTCTGTGGCAACGCCAGATTGCATAGGGTGGCGCTCATGGACATCGATGCTTTCCGTGACATGTGGGACGACCGGTACAACGCGAAGGGCGCTGTGTGGGGGCTCGAGCCGAACCGGTTCCTCGTCGAGATCGCCGACGGGCTGAGTCCGCGCCGTGTCCTCGATCTCGGATGCGGTCAGGGACGCAACTCGCTGTGGCTCGCCGCGCAGGGGCACACGGTCACCGGTCTCGACCTGTCGCCGGTCGCCATCGACCAGGCCCGCGAAGCAGCAGCGAAACTCGGTCTCGACATCACGTTCGAAGCCGTCGACCTCTCCACATGGGATCCTGCGGGGCAGGAGTGGGATCTCGTCATCCTGACCTACCTGCACCTCCCCGACGACCTGCGGCGCATCGTGCACCGGACGGCGCGAGAAGCCGTCGCTCCCGGTGGAACCGTCGCCGTCATCGCCCACCACCTAGAGAATCTGACTACCGGGGCGGGCGGTCCGCAGAACGCCGAACTGCTCTTCACCGAAACGCAACTCGCTGAGGACTTCGCCGGCTTCGACGTCGAGCGAAATGAGAAGGTGATCCGGTCAACGAATGCCGGAGACGCGATCGACATCGTGCTCGTGGCACGCAAACCGTAGATCAAATACGTGTCGCCCGGCTGGGCGGCCAGTAGCGCGCCACGACCTTCCAATCCACGTCTGCGATCGGGATCGGGCCGAGCACCCTGCTGTCCACCGACGACCCGCACCGGTTGTCGCCCAGGACCCAGACCATGCCCTCGGGAACGATGTCATCGGACTCGCCGCACATCCGCCCCTCGCACCACGGGTCTGCGAGCACCTCGCCGTCGATGTAGATCTCGCCGTTCGACGCTGTGACGCGCTCTCCGGGCAGACCAATCACTCGCTTGACGATGAACCGATCGGGATACGACGGGTGGGTGAATACGACAACGTCGCCACGCGATGGGACACCGCGCCGGCGCTGGGCGATCACCCAATCGTCCGGCTCGAACGCCGGTTGCATCGAAGCATCGACGATCGTGAAACGACGCGACATGCCGCCGATCGCTGCGACACCGATCATCGCCACACCGGCGGTGGCGGCCACGAGACCCCTCTTGCGGATATGCCCTCCTCTGCCCGATGCGAGTGTACGCGAAGGAACTCGCGAGATGGCGTCATCCGCCGGGGTAGGGTGGAACGGTCAGCCGATCCCATAGGAGGGACCATGAATCTCGTCGAGAAGATCCTCGCACCCCGCTACGAGGCGCACGCCCACTGCGACCTATTTTGCGGGACGTACGACCCGGCTCAGGCAGCGATCGAAGCCGACTCGTGTCTCAAGATCGTCAAGAAGTACCACGACTCCGACGACGAGGTGTTCCGCGCCCGGGCGATCTTCATCAAGGAGGAGCGTGCCGAACTCGTCAAGCAGCACCTTTGGATTCTGTGGACCGACTTCTTCGAGCCGAAGCACGTCGAGGAGTTCCCGGGTCTGCATGATCTGTTCTGGCGTGCCACGAAGGCGGCCGGCGCGGCGAAGAAGTCGATGAGCGTCGAAGCGCAACAGGAGATGATCGACCTCATCGGAGAGGTGGCCGAGGTGTTCTGGGCGACGGACAAGGCCAAGGGCGCCGGCGTCTATCCTCCGAGCTGATCGGACCCGGATCGTCCGGGTGGAACCGATCGTACGAGCCGGACATCGCCCGGCGGTGAGCAACGGAGGAAATCGATGGGAGACACCTGGACGATCAACTATCTGCCGGAAGACGGTGGACGACTCACGGGCAAACTGACCGTCGGCGACGAGAACGTGCAGTTCGATGCACTGTACGACTCGTCGAACGCACAGGTGGTCAAAGGTATTCTGAGTTCGGCCGCTGCGTTCGCCGCTACGGGGGGACACGCGGCGTACATTCATAACACCGACACCGAACTCTCGGTCGTGTTGCCCAGAGCCGACATCGCCTCGGCCGAGCAAGCCAAGAAGGGCATGATGAAACGCGCCGTCATCAAGATGAAAGACGGCAGCGAGTTCGTCTTCGACTACGGGATGCTCTCGACGAAGAAGCTCGTCGCAGCCATCAACGGATAACTCTTAGCGGAGGGCCCGGTCGGTTCTCGGCCGGGTCCTCCGTGATACCGTGCGGCAACTGTGAGGCGACGATGAGCGAGACTGCGGCAACCCGCGTGTACGGCTACCGGTGGGTCGTGCTCGGTGTCTTCGCCCTCCTCAACGCCCTCGTCCAGATGAACTGGATCACGTTCGCAGCAGTCACCGGTGACGCCTCCGCCTTCTACGACGTGTCGGTGCTGAACATCGGCCTGCTGTCGATGATCTTCATGATCGTGTTCATCGTGATGGCCGTCCCGGCGTCGTGGGTGATCGACACCTACGGTCTCCGATTCGGCGTCGGTGTCGGCGCCGCCTTCACCGGCGTGTTCGCCCTCATGCGTGGCATCTTCGCCGACGACTACACGATGGTTGTGATCGCGACGGTCGGTCTCGCCATCGGCCAGCCGTTCGTGATGAACGCCGTCACGAAGGTCGGAGCCCGGTGGTTCGCGGTGACCGAACGGGCCACGGCGGCATCGGTCCCGTCCCTCGCTCAGTTCTTCGGCATCATCACAGCGATGGTCGTGACCCCCATCCTCGTTTCGAGTTACGGGATGGAGGGGATGCTCCGGATCTATGGCCTGGCAACGGCCGTCGGCGCTCTGGCGGCGATCGTCCTGATCCGGGAACGACCACCGACGCCGCCGAGCCTCGTCGACGCCGAAGAGCGCTTCGCCGTGTTCACCGGCCTGCGGCACATCTTCCGCCAGCGCGACATGTGGATCCTCCTGGTCGTGTTTTTCGTCGGTCTGGGGATGTTCAACGGGATCAGCACCTGGATCGAACAGATCGTTGCACCGCGCGGCTTCGACCCGGAGCAGGCCGGTCTCATCGGCGGATCGATGCTCGTCGGGGGTATCGTCGGCGCCGCGGTGATCTCTGTCTGGTCGGATCACTCCCGTCGCCGGAAGCCGTTCCTCGTCATGGCGCTCGTCGGCGTGCTGCCGGGTCTCGTCGGTTTGGCGTTCGCCGGACAACTGTCGATTCTGCTCCTCGCGGCGTTCGTTTTCGGATTCTTCCTCATGAGCGCCTATCCGGTCGGGATGCAGTACAGCGCCGAAGTCAGCTACCCGGCACCCGAATCGACGTCGCAGGGCCTCATCATCCTGGCCGGCCAGATCGCCGGAATCATCTTCATCTTCGGAATGGACGCGCTTCGCTCCGGGCCGGATGCGTCCATGACGGCGTCGTTGGTCGTGTTCATCGTTCTCACCCTGGCAACGATCGGCCTCACCGCGTTCATGGGTGAGTCCCCGATGATCATCGCCGAGCGCGATCGCACATAGCGGAGCGCCGGGAACGTTTCCGTCACACCCGACTCGTACGGTGTCCGCATGCTCTGACCGAAGGGGGTACCGTGGATGCTGCAATGGCAACGACCGACCAGATGGATCGCACACCGATGTCGTGCGCCGAATACGAGGCGCTCGACGACACGGTGCGCGGCGAGTACATCGATGGGGAACTCGTCATGAGTCCTTCACCGACGCGTCTTCACCAGAACGCTTCATCGCGACTCTGGGCGATGCTCGACGCCGCCGCTCCCGATGGGATCCAGGTGATACAAGCCTGGAGTTGGCGGGTCCGACCCGACGAGTTCATCCCGGACGTCATGGTGTTCGACGAAACGGACGAGACGAAACGGCTCACGACAACGCCGCATCTGGCCGTTGAGGTGCTCTCGACCGACCGGGCTGCCGACCTGATCCGGAAGTTCTCGAAATATGCCGCTGCCGGCCTACCGCGCTATTGGATCGTGGACCTCGACGAGGACGCCGGCGTCGAGATCGTCACCTATGAACTCCGCGACGGTGTGTATGTCGAAACCGGTCGCCATACCGGCAACACAGAAGTCACACTCGACGCCGGGCCGATGACGATCACGATCCGTCCAGCACGGTTGGTGGATGGTGAGAAGTAGGAAGTAGAAAGTAGAAAGTAGAAAGTAGAAAGTAGAGAGAAGCAAGTACGAAGACGGGTGTGGTCGGTGGTGGGGTCAGGCGAGCGGGCGGTTCCTGAGACTGTGGAGCATCCGCTGGATCTCTGAGAGTTCGGAGAGATGATCTGAGGCCTGATTCTTGTCGAAGAGGCCGATGTCTCGCGCGATGAGTATCTGCGTCTCGAGCTCGTATGCCGAGCCCAGGGCGATTCCCAGAAAGCGTTGGAAGTCTCGCTGCGACCTCCGGCCTGCACCTTCGGCGATGTTGGAAGGTATCGAGACGCTCGCTCGGGTGATCTGGTCACCGATGGAGTAGCGCTCAGGTCCTCTGAACCGGCGAGCAGCATCGATCAGTTCTATCGATAGTCGAAGAGAGCGCTGCCACACTCGCAGGCGTTTGAAGTCGTGCACCCCGACACCGATATCAGAGATCACCGACGATTACCAGACCCCCGCCTTCGTGTCCTGTCTTTCTACTTTCTACTTTCTACTTTCTACCGATCACCCGATGATCTCCATCAGATCCGTTTCGTCCGGGTCGTTCGAGGGGCGTCGTCTTGCAGCGGCCGTCAGGATGTCGTAGAGGAACGACCCGAGGCTGAAGGCGATCCCGGCGAACACGGCTGACCCAACGAGCACGGCCGTGAGGCTCACGATCGTGGTCGGCCCCGGCATGTTCGTTGCAATCACCCAACTGGTGAGGAAAGCTGCACCGGCGCCGATGACGCTCGGGGGAATGGCTCTCCCCGCGACGGCCAGGACCTTGCGCAGCCGTGCTCGCCCTTCGGGGCCCTTGTACCAGAGCAGCGCCAGCACGGTCGTGTAGAAACCGAGCGACAGGACGCTTGCCAGGGCGACACCGCGGATTCCGAACGTCTCCGCCAGGAAGAAGTACAGCGGGATCGCGACCGCGGTCGACACCGTGCCGACGATCACCGGCGTCCACATCGACCGGCGTGCGTAGAAGGCCCGTGTAATGATCTGCAGCGCACCCCAGATGGGGATGGCGAGCGCGTAGAAGAACAGAGCCGCCGCCGTTGCCGAACTGTCGGAAACGTCGAACGCGTAACGTTCGAACAGCGTGCGGACGACCGGCAATGCAAGCGCAGCAAGGAGACCGGCCGCAGCGATCGACAGGACCAGCACCCATCGCATCGCCTTGTCGACGGTGCGATGCATGGCCCGAATGTTGCCTTCGGCCCACAGGCGGGAAAGGAACGGGTAGGCCGCGACCGCAGCTCCCTGGGCGATGATGCCGATCGGCACGAACATCGTTCGCCGTGCGTAGAGAAGTTGGGTCTGGACGCCGTCGCCGACGAGGTCTCCGAAGACCGACATGAACGACTCATCGAGCGCGACGACCGATTGCCCGATCATGAGCGGGATCGCGAGCAGGACGTACTGCCGGACCGCCGGATGGAGCCACCCGCCGCTGAAGTCGAGCCGCATGCCGACCCGTCTCGCCCCCCACCACTGGATGATGAAGTTCCCGATGAACGCACCTGCAACGGCGCCCCAGATGAACCCCTCCGGGTCTGCGTTGCCGGTAATCCAGGCCCAGAGGACACCTCCGGCGATGATGCCCACGTTGTAGATGATCGGAGCCAGCGTCGGAATGGCGAAGAAGCCTTTCGCATACTGGACGGATGCGAACATGGCGCCGACGACGAACGCGAACTGTGCGGTCATGACGATGCGGGTCAATCGCACCGTGTTCGTGATCTGCAGTGCGGTGAATTCTGGATAGATCGTGCGGATGATCCACGGTGCCGCGAACCAGGCGGCGATGATCAGGACCGTGATCGAGATGGCGAGCCATCGGACGATCGAGGAGAAACCCCGCCACCCCTCGGCCTCCTCCTCACGGGCGAGGTACTTGGAGAAGATGGGGATGAAGGTGATGGTGAGGAATCCGCCGGCGAGCAGATAGTTCGCATAGTCGGGGATACGGAACGCAGCGACGTACTGGTCGGTGACCCCGTCCGCGCCGAGGATCGCGGCGAAGATGATCTCACGCAGCACGCCGAGAACACGGGAGATAAGGATGCCGCCGGAGACGATGAGCGCGGCGATCCCGATCCTGCTCGTTTTCAGCCGGTCCGTGGAGGGGCTCATGACACCCCGATCGTAGGGCGTCCACGCCCCGGATCGTGGTCACTCACGCCAGATCGCGTCTGCGCAGCACCATCGTCGTAGCGGCGATCGACACGGCGACCACCACGAACGCTCGCAGCGTCGTCGATCCGAGACCCGAGAGGTTCACCGCACCGAAGTCGACCAGGTCTGCGGCGACACTGTCGGGGGCGAGGGCCGCGAACGTCGACAGTCCGAGACGCCACGGAGACAAAGCCGAGAGGCCGCTCAGGGCGCTGACGACACCGTTCTCGAACACGAAGACGAACGCCAATCCAGCGAGCACGGCACGGTCGGTGAAGAACCCGAGGGGGACGAACAGGGCCGTGTAGACGGTTCCGGCAACGATGCCGCCGAGGATAAGAGGGATCAGCACCCCCCAGACTCCGGTCTCGAGCCCGTACATGAGGCCGAGGGCGCCTCCGCCGAGGCCGTTGAGGGCACCGACGACCAGTGCGGCTCCCAGGAACTTCGCTCCGGAAATTGCAGAGCGGGGGATCGGACGGATGACGAGGAACGACAGCGTCCCGTCCCGGCGCTCGTCGCCGAGCGCCGACGCTGAGATGATGAGCGACACGATCGGGACGAGGAGCGGGAAGTAGAGGCCGACGACCATGGCGAGCAAACGGTTGAGAGCCGCTTCGTCGGCGAGCGTCTGCGAGGAGACGAGGAACACGAGGGCCGGGGCGATCGCGGCGAAACCGAAGATCAGGGCACGGCGAATCCCGAAGACCTGCCGGATCGTTGCCGTTGTGATCGCAAGTGACGCCCTCATCGCCGACCCACCAGGTAGCGGAAGACGCTCTCGAGGGAGGCATCCTCCGGTCGGAAAACGGTGATGCGGGCGTCGACGTCGCCGGCGATGACCGGTACTCGTCTCCCGAGGGCCGCGAGGTCCCCGGTTTCGACGTGGAGGACGTCGTCGTCGATCGTGACACCGTGGACGAGTGCCTCTTCGAGAAGACGGGCGGCGAGCACCCGGGACCGGTCCGTTTCGACCCGGACCCGATAGGGGATGTCGGACATGGCCCGACGGATCGCCGCTATGTCGCCGGCGGCGGCGAGGCGGCCGTCGACGATCGCGATCACCCGGTCGGACATGCGTTCGACTTCGTCGAGAACGTGAGAGGAGACGACGATGGTCCGGCCCTCGTCGCCGAGTTGCCGGAAGAGGTTGATGAGGTGGAGCCGCTGGACCGGATCGGTGCCGTTGAGCGGCTCATCGAGGAGCAGGATCTGCGGATCGGCGACGAGGGCGGCTGCGACCTTCGCTCGCTGACGCATGCCCTTCGAATACCCTCCGAGTCTGCGATCGGCAGCGTCGCCGAGGGCAACCGTGTCGATCGCCCGTGCGGCCGCTTCGTCCGCGTCGGCGACTCCGGCGAGCGTCGCTGCGTAGCGGATGAAGGCGCGGGCCGTCATCGACGGGTACACGGCCGCTTCCTCCGGGACGAGACCGACGTTCGCGTAGACCGACGGGGAGGTGCGTGGCCAGACTCCCAGGACCTTGATGCCACCCTGGGATGGGCGAATGAGGCCGGTCAGCATCCGGAGCATCGTTGTCTTGCCGGCACCATTGGGCCCGAGCAGACCGGTCACGCCCGGTCCGAACGAGCAGGTCACGTTCGACACGGCAACCTTCTGACCGAACCACTTCGAGACATCATCGACCTCGACGGTGGGTGACTCGACGAGAGCAGGATTCGTCGTCACATGAGCCTCCGATAGCGGGTCACGACGACGACGGTCGACACGGTCGCGACCGCGAGGATCGTTACGAGCGACATCCACGGGTCGATGCCCGCCCCGTTGACGACCAGGTCGCTGGAGCCGACCCTCGAGAAGATCCAATCTCGCACATGATCGGGGTGCTCGCCGAGCGCGAACAGTGCCGCATACTTGTGACCCGGGATGCTCGTGGCCTGGACGAGTCCCGCTGCGAGGGCCGTGCCGATCAACATGACGCCAAGGAAGATGCCGGTCGCTGCAGCTTTGCGAGATGCGATGGTTGAGATGAGCAGCGCCAGCGGCGCGTAGGCGAGCGCGTAGATGGCCGTTGCGGCGAGGATCTTGGGGATCTCTGCCGCGTTCGTGCCGAGACCTTTGAAGAACCCGTCTGCCGAGAGCGCCGCGAACCCGACATACATCAGGACCTGGGGGATCAGCATGAACCCGGCGATCACCGTCAGCAGCGATGCAGCCCGCATGCCGACGTAGTCGTCGGGGCGCAGCGGGCGGGACGAGTAGACGGCGAGCACGCCGGAACGTCGGTCGGGGATCAATAGTTCGGGGCCGGCGAGCGCCACGAACAGGAGCACCGTCGCTCCGGTGATCGAGAAATACTCGGCGTGGCTCCCGAACGGTGACTGCGCGTCCGGCGCGAACGTGGAGAGGAGGAAGGCGAAGCCGACGAACACGACGGCGGGGAGGATGGCGAGGACGATGAGGATCCACGGCAGGATCTTCTTGCGGGCCCGGCGGCGGATACCGAACACCCGGTTCAGGCCGTCCCGGTAGGTGGTGAGAAGTGCACCTCGCCGGCCGCGTCGTTCCCCTTCGTACGGGGTGTAGCCCAGGTCGAATACGACGCCGCGGTCGCTCATTCACCGCTCCCTTCGAGGAAAACGTCTTCGAGCGTCGTCGCTTTCGGACCCATCGACCAGATGCCGGTGTTCGTGGCGGCGAGGGCGTCGCGAACGAGGTTGAACGGGTCCGTGTCGAACGACGAGACGTAGACGTGTGCACCGGAGGAGTCGACGTTCGCACCGGCGGCGGCGAGATGGTCGATGAGCGCCGTCGTGTCGCCGACGACTTCGACGGCGACCATGTCGGCATCCACCAGGTGAGAGAGCGGTCCGGATCGCAGAACCCGGCCTCCGTCGAGCATCAACACCCAGTCGCAGGTCCGTTCGATGTCTCCGAGAACGTGGGACGAGACGAGCACGTTGATGCCGAACCCTCCGAGTCGGGAGATCAACTCCAACATCTCTTCCCGGCCTTCCGGGTCGAGACCGGCGGTCGGTTCGTCGAGGAGCACGAGCTCTGGGTCGTGCACGATCGCCTGGGCGAGTTTCGCCCGCTGTTTCATTCCGGTGGAGTATCCGCCGAGCCGCCGGAACCGTTCCTCCTCGAGGCCGACGAGGGTGAGCACGTCGGATGCTCGTTGGCGGGCGGCCGTCGACGGGAGGCCGGCGAGGCCCGCGGCCTGTATGAGGAATTCGGAGGCGGTGATGTCTTCAGGCAGGCAGTCGCCCTCCGGCATGTATCCGATGCGTGAGCGTACCTGGAGGAACTGTTTCGTGGCGTCGAAGCCGAGGACGTTCGCCGAGCCGACGGTTGGCCGGAGGATGCCGAGCAGGATCTTGATGAGCGTCGTTTTCCCGGCTCCGTTTGCACCGACGAGCCCGGTTCGACCGGCGGGAAGGGCGAAGTCGACCCCGTGGAGCGCCACGATGGAGCTGTAGGCGTGGCCGAGGTTGGTCGCAGCGATGATCGAGGTGTCGGTCATGTGACCCTCATGGTCGCAGAATCCGGCCGTTGCGCACAGCAGACTTTCCGAGGAGTGCCCTGCGAACCCAGGGCTCGTGTGTGCGTATAGGTGCTTCTGCGGCCCAGAGAACGGAGTGGTCAGATCCGACTGGTGCGCACCATGGCCGTGCCGAGTCCGATCAGGGCGAGACCGACGATCGCGAAGACGCCGAGAGGCTGATCGGATCCCGTGTAGGGAAGTTCCTCGGGTTCGGTCGTGGCCGTTGATGTTGGCGCGGCGGTTGTCGTCGTGTCGGCCACCGTCGTTGTCGTCGTGCCAGCCACTGTTGAGGTCGTTGCGGCCGCGACCGTTGTGGATGTTGGAGCGGTGGTCGTGGCCGATGGTGGGGCGTCACCGACGTAGGTGATTCTTGCGGTTTGACCGCCGTCGAGCGTGCCAACCGTCCAGATCCCGTCGGCGAAGGTCCCGACGGTGACTTCGACCACGGTCAGGATGAAGTCGTCCGTACGAAGGTCCCTTGGGGCGACATCAATGGGTTCTTCGGTCGTGTTCGTGAGAACGTGTTCGAAGTCGGCGTGAAGGCCATCGGGGCTCGGGTTCATGCTGCTCGTTTCGAGGATTCCGTCTTCGAGGGCCAGCGCCGGCGCTACGAGCAGTAGCGCAAGCAACACTGCTCCGAGCATTGATGTGAGTGCTTTCACCGTTTTCTCCCCCTCCAGCCCCTTACAACATAGCGGAAGAACGAGGTGGTTTGGCCGGCGGGCGGCCCCCCTGCGTCGTCGCTGCGCTCCTCCGCGTCCCCCCGCCCTGCTGTCGGGGGGACAGGTGTGGGGGGCGTGTCGGGTCTGGGTGGCGGAGGCGTGGTCGGGGGGACGGGGGTTGTGCGGAGGTCTGCGAGGCGTTCCCTGAGAAACTTGGCTTCGGTCTCGGCTTTGGCCGCCCGCTCTCGTGCTTCGGCGAGCTGCTGACCGGCCTCGTGGAGGTTCCCAAGTTGGGTCAG
>JANTHO010000007.1 GCA_024762335.1 Acidimicrobiia bacterium
TCGCCATCACTCCCGCGTTGTTGACGAGGAGATCGATCCGGGGATGCGCTGCAACGACATCCGCTGCGAAACCGCGAACCGACGAGAGGGAGGCAAGATCCAGCGGGCGCATCTCCAGGAGGGCGTTGGGGATCGTCGAGAGGATCTCCTCTCTCGCCCGCTCTGCCTTCTCGAGGTTCCGGACTCCCATCACGACGAGGGCACCATGTCGTGCCAGTTCCTTCGTCGTCTCCAATCCGAGGCCGCCGTTCGCTCCGGTGACCACGGCCACCCGGTCCGTCAGATCTGGGATGTCGTCCGGTGTCCATGCCATGGGATGTTCTCTCTTCGTCTGCGAACGCGTCGGGCGATCAGGCCTCGATGACGACCGGGAAAACGACAGGCCGCCGCTTTATCCGGCTCTGTACGGCCTTACGTCCGGCATTGCGGATGCGACGCCGGAGTGCCTCAGAGTCGATGGGCCGGTCGAGGGTGGAGATGCTCTGCTTGACCCGTTCGGCGACGGCGTCGTGGAGTTCCTCAGAATCGCCGGTTACACCGTGGCTGTCGACGTCGGGACCGAACACGATGTCGCCCGTGTGGACGTCGACGCCGACGGTGATGAGCATGACGCCGTCGTCGGCAAGATGGCGCCGGTCCCGAATCACACCCTCGGATTCACCGACTTCGAGGCCGTCGACGTAGACGTAACCTGCCGACACGGCACCCCGTTCGATCCGCATTTCGCCATCTTCAAGCACGACGACGTCGCCGTCGGAGCAGACTTCCACTTCGGGGATGCCGACCGCCCGTCCGAGTTCGGCGTTCGCATACATATGCCGGTGTTCGCCGTGAACGGGGATGAGGGCCTGCGGTTTGATGACGTTGTAGAGAACCTTGAGTTCTTCGGCGGCGGCGTGTCCGGACACGTGGACATGCGTGTTGCGTCCGTGGTGGACGGCGACCCCGGTTCGTGCCAGATTGTTGATGACCCGCGACACCCGTTTCTCGTTGCCGGGGATCGGCGTGGCCGAGATGATGACCGTATCCGTCGGATCGAGGGTGACCGACCGGTGCTCACCGGCGGCCATGAGCGACAGGGCGGCGAACGGCTCTCCCTGACTGCCCGTGGAGATGATCGCCGCCTTTCCCGGCGGCAGGCTGAGGAGTTCGTCCATTTCAACGAGACTCCCGTCGGGGATATCGAGGGCGCCGATCTCGCCGGCAATTTCGCTGTTGCGTAGCATCGACCGACCGATGAATGCGAACTTGCGTCCGTCGGCGACGGCCGCGTCGATCGACTGCTGAACCCGGTGGAGGTGGCTGGCGAAACAGGCAACGAGCACCCGGCCCTCCGCCTCGTGGACGAGCTCGGCGATCCGTACGCCGACCGTCTTCTCGGAATCCACGACACCGGCCCGTTCGGCGTTGGTTGAGTCGGCCAGCAGGAGCCGTACCCCTCTCCGTCCGAATCCGGCGAAGCTCTGCAGATCTGTGATCTTGCCGTCGATGGGGGTCGGGTCGAGCTTGATATCCCCCGTGTGCAGGATGACACCTTCCGGCGTCTCGAAGGCGATGGCGGTGGCGTCCGGAACCGAGTGGGTGACGGGGATGAACGCGAAGCGGAACGCGCCGTGCTCAATCCACTCGCCGGTTTCGACGATGCGGAAGTCTGCGTCGATGCCCAACTCCCCCACCCGTGCCCTGGCAAGTTCAACGGTGAGCCGGGTCCCGTAGACGGGAACGTTGATAGCGCGCAGCAGATAGCCGAGCGACCCGATGTGGTCCTCGTGGCCGTGGGTCAAGGCCACGAACGAGAGGGCGTCGCCCCATTCGATCACGGATGTGAAGTCGGGAAGGACGAGATCGACACCGAGCATGTCCTCTTCGGGGAACATGAGGCCGGCGTCGACCATGCCGACTTCTCCGTTGATATCGATTGTTGCGCAGTTGCGGCCGATCTCTCCGAGTCCGCCGTGGAACGCGACCCGGACCGTCACGCCCGACCCAGCGCTTCGAGCGCCAGTCGGAGCGTTTCCCTGGTGGCGTCCGACGCCGGCACGAGCGGCAACCTCGGATTCCCAACCGGATCCCACGCCATGTCGAGACCCGCTTTGAGTGGCATCGGGTTCGGTTCGACGAAGAGCGCTTCGTTGAGGGGGGCGAGCAGCGCGTCGAGCCGATCCGCTTCCTCGTCATCTCCTGCAACAGCGGCTTCGACCATGGCTTTGATCGTGTCCCCTGCCAGGTGCGCGGCGACCGAAACGACGCCGACTCCACCGGCTCGAACGATCTCGCGCGTGTGACCGTCGGATCCCGAATAGACCGCGAAGCCGTCCGGGAGGGCTTCGATCTCCCTCCTCGTGAAGTCGAGATCGTCGACGGCGTCCTTGACGGCAACGATCCTCGGATGCTCGGCGAGCCGGAGGAGCGTCTCGATCTCGATGAGCCGGCAGGTTCGGCCCGGAATGTTGTAGAGGAGCACGGGAAGATCGCTCGCGTCGGCGATGGCGGAGAAGTGGCGGAAGATCCCCTCCTGCGGCGGCTTGGAGTAGTACGGAGTGACCGCCATCACACCGTGCACTCCGGAACCGGCGGCGCGTTCGGTCAACTCGATCGATTCCCGCGTGTCGTACGTTCCGGTGCCTGCCAACACGGTCATCCGATCGCCGACCGAGTCGACGGCGGCCTTGAACAACGCCACCTTCTCCACTTTCGAAAGCGTCGGCGACTCCCCCGTCGTGCCTCCGACGACGATGCCGTCCGAGCCGTGTTCTGCGAGGAATCGGGTCAACCTCCAGAAGGTTCCGTAGTCGATGGATCCGTCGTCGCCGAAAGGTGTGATCACGGCGGTGAGGACCTGTCCAAATGGTGCGTTTGGTCTGCTCTCCATGGCGTCGACGCTAGCAGGGGACCCCCCGGTATTCTCGCTTCTATGAGCATTCCAAACGACTTCGTGAAGAACGTCGACACGGCGACCTTCCCTCAGGAAGTCCTCCAACGGAGCCGTGAAGTGCCCGTGGTGGTGGACTTCTGGGCCGAGTGGTGCCAGCCGTGTCGAATCATCGGACCGATCCTCGAACGGCTGGCGGCCGAAGCGAACGGCGCGTTCGATCTCGTGAAGGTCGACGTCGACGCCAACCAGCAGCTCGCCGCCGAGTACCGGGTTCAGGGCATCCCCATGGTCGTCGCCTTCCGGGACGGGAAGATCGCCGATACGTTCACGGGGGCGATCCCCGAACCGGAGATCCGCCGGTGGATCGAGGGCATTCTGCCCACCGAACTGGATCTGATGGTCGACCAGGCGCGCACGGCCCGCCTCTCGGGCGACGACGTCGGTGCCGAACACATTCTTCGCCAGGTTCTCGATCAGAATCCGGATCACAGCGAAGCCGGCACCAGCCTCGCTTCGATGCTGATCGACCGCGGTGAAACAGATGAGGCGCTCGCGGTGCTCGACCGTCTCGTGCCGGATCCCGAAGTGGAGCGGCTCCTGTCGGCGGCACGTCTCCGGGCATCGAGCGGGGAGGACATTCCCGAACTCGAAGCGGCCCTGGCAAACGACCCCTCCGATGAGGACGCACGGATCGAACTCGCGAAGGCGCTCGCCGCCCGCGGAGAGTTCGAGCCCGCGCTCGATCATCTCCTCACGGTCGTGCGGGCCAAGGGCCCGAAGAAGGACGACGCACGAATCGCCATGCTCGACATCTTCGGTGTCCTGGGCGACGACCAGCCGCTGACACAGACCTACCGCCGCCAGCTCGCAACCGCCCTCTTCTAACCCGACACGAACCCAGGGTTCTCTGCGCCCTATATGGCGTCCCGAGCCCGCGGAATCGGCGAAGTTCGGGCGCCGCTGCGAACGGGAGAAAGATCAGAGTCCGAGAACGGCGTCCAACCCCACGGTGACCGGATCTTTTAGGTTCGCCACAGCGCGGATCGCGGCGAGCACGCCGGGCATGAACGCCGTCCGGTCGGTTGTGTCGTGCCTGATCGAGAGCGTCTCACCGATGCCGCCGAACAGTACCTGTTGGTGAGCCACCAGTCCCGGAAGCCGGACGGCGTGCACGGGAACTCCCCCGACCGCCGCTCCGCGAGCCCCGGAGATCAACTCGGTCGATTCGACGGCACGTTGCTGCTCCGCGGTGTGAGCGATCCGCTCTGCAGTTGCAATCGCCGTTCCCGACGGTGCGTCGACCTTCCGGTCGTGGTGGAGTTCGATCACTTCGGCCGCGGCGAAGTGCGGCGCGGCAATCTCCGCGAGCCGCATCATGAGGACCGCGCCGATCGAGAAGTTCGGCACGATGAGGAGGTTCGGCGGTCCGTCACCCCACCGTCCGCGGACGGTTTCGAGCCGGTCCCGGTCGAAGCCGGAGGTGCCGACGACCGCATGCAGCCCCAGCGAGCGCCACCGGTCGAGGTTCGCGACCACGACGTCGGGTTCGGTGAATTCGACAACGGCGTCGGCCGAAGCCAACTCCTCGGGATCAGCGCAGATCGCCCTTCCCGCCATCACGTCCCCGACGTGTCCCGGGTCGAAGAGCGCTCCGAGTTCGAGATCGGCCGCCGCGTCGACGGTCTCTGCGACGAGCCTCCCCATGCGGCCCCCGGCGCCGGATACTGCCACGATCATTGGACGAACTCCTCCAGATCGGAGGCCTCGAACGGCCCCGCTGCCCCGATGACATATGGTCCGCTGTACGCGACTCGAGCGACGTCGATCACATCCCGGCCGGTGACGGAATCGACCTTCGCCACGATCTCCTCGACCGACCGGTGCTCCATCCCGGTGATCTCGTTTCGACCGAGGCGATTCATACGACCATCAGCGTCCTCGAGCGAGAGCGCAAGCGAACCCTGAATGTGTCCCTTTGCCCGGGCAAGCTCCTCGTCGGTGACGCCCGATTCGATCATCTTGTCGAGCTCCCCGCGGACGAGCTTCAGCACCTCGGCGGCCTGTGTCGGCGTCGTTCCGACGTACACGGCGTTGGCGCCGGCATCGGTGAACGGCAGCCGGAATGCATGGACGGCGTACGCGAGGCCGCGCATCTCCCGGATCTCGTGGAACAACCGGCTCGACATGCCCCCACCGAGTACGTGATCTGCCACGAACAGTGAATAGCGGCGCTCGTCGTCCCGTGTGACGCTCGGCCCACCGAGGATGAGATGAGCCTGCTCGGTGTCACGGTGCCGGACGGCGACGGTCGCAACCGGTTCGGGCGTGCTGAGGGTCCTGCCGATCTCCTCGCCGACCCAGTCGCCGAGGGCATCGGCGACAACGGACACCAGATGCTCGTGGTCGACCCGGCCCGCGGCGGCGATGACCGTCGACTTCGGCGAATACCTGCGGGCCCAATAGGACCGGATCGTGTCCCTCGTCATCGTCGTGATCGACTCGGGTGTTCCGAGGATCGGCGGTGCAAGCGCGTGGCCTCCCCAGAGGGCCTCGATGAACTGCTCATGAGCGACGTCGGTCGGGTCGTCCTCGTTCATGTTGATCTCTTCAAGCACGACGCCGCGCTCGAGATCGATCTCGTCCTGACGGAAGGCCGGACGTTGGACCATTTCAGCAAGGATCTCCACGCCGAGGTCCAGGTGGGCATCTCGCATGCGTCCCCAGTAGCACGTGTACTCCTTCGAGGTGAACGCGTTGTGGCGTGCCCCGATGGAATCGAACGCGTCGCTGATCCGCCGCGCCGGCCACTCCTCCGACCCTTTGAAGAGGAGGTGCTCGAGGAAGTGGCTGGCACCGGCCTCGACGGGTTCCTCGTCACGGCTCCCAGTTCCCACCCACGCCCCAACAGACAGTGAGTGAAGCGAGGGCATGTCCTCGGAGATGATGCGGAGGCCGTTGGGCAGGGTCGTCAGGTCGTAGTGCTGCATATCGACCGATGATAGGGAGATGGCTCCCGAACGCCCCGAACGAAGTGCGGCGTCCAGCCCGCACCGTCGGTAGTCTGCCGGGCACATGGACACTGCCAACACACCCAGACAACAATCACAAGCGACCGACAACACGGGAGCGGTTCGCTCCGGCACCGGCGACCGGGCCGGAGTACGAAGTGGTTCACGTCTCCGTCGGTTCTTCGCCTGGCTTCTCGCCGTCTTCGCCATCCTCTCGATCCTCGTCGCCATCACCGCCGGATGGCAGAAGCGGACGATCCTCGATACGGATGCTTTCGTCGCTGCCCTCGGCCCACTCCCCAAGAACGCCGCGGTCGCCGAGGCCCTCTCGATCCGCATCGGTGATGCCGTCGTTGAGGCGTCCGACCTCGAGACCGTCGTCGGCGAAGCACTCCCCGACGGATTGACGTTCATCGCCGTTCCCGTCGCATCGGCGACATCGAAAGCGGTCGCCGCAACAGCCGAACAGATCATCATGCACGACGCTTTCAGCGCCGCCTGGAACGCGGCGCTCCGGACGACGCACGAGGCGGTGCTCGTGATTCTGACCGGAAAGGGTGCCGTCGTCGCGGAGGAAGGGACCGTGGCCATCGATCTCGACACACTTGCTGAGCCGGTCGTCGCATCGCTCGCCGAACGGGGACTCGATCTCCGACCACTCGTAGGGGACGACTTTTCCTTCGGCCAGATCGTGCTCGCCGAATCGGACGCCCTCGGGCAAGCTCAATCCGTCGTCCGTTTCTCCAACACCCTCGGGTGGTTCAGCGTTCTTCTCGCGATCATCCTGGTGGCCGGAGCGATGTTCGTAGCGCCCGACCGCCGCCGGCAGGTCGCCATCCTCGGCTTCGGCACAGCGATCGCAGGGTTGGTCGATCTGGTCCTGCTGCGTTTCGGCCGAGGCCTGACCGTCGGGTCGATCAGCAGCGAGGTGACCCGGCGGGCGGGTCTGGCCGTGTGGGACGCCCTCCTCCACAGTCTGGCGAACACCCTCGTAGCCGTCTCTTTCGTTGCGCTCGTCATCGGAGTTGCCGCGTGGCTCGTCGGCCCGGGTGAGCGTGCCCGTCGCTTTCGGGCTGCCGCCGGCGATGGCGTGGACCGCTGGAGGGGCCAACAGCCTGCGTCCCGGACGAACCTCAACCGTTTCTTCGCCAGATGGCGACGTCCACTCGAGTGGGGTGTCCTTGGTCTCGGACTGCTCATCCTTCTGGTGGCGCCGGTCGTCTCCCTTGGTCTCGCCGTCGTCGTCGTGTTGGTCGGCCTCTTCCTCGTTGGTGTTGTTGAGCTGATGGCGGGACCGCCCGCAGAGGCACCCGGCTTGGACGTGGTCGACAACGACCGCATCGGCACCGGCTGAACCCCGATTCCGGAGTCGCTCCCTACGTTCTGTGGGCTCTCAAAGCACCTATACACGCGTACGAGCCCTGGGTTCGCAGAGCATGTGGTCGGATCAGGTGAGTTTCGTGCCGGGTCGTTCGACGCCGAGGAGCTGACCGCGGAACGGACCTGAGTTCCTGACCAGCAGGACGGTGCGCAGACCCGACATGAGGCTCAGCAGCCGTTCGACGTACTCACCGGCCTCGTCGGTTTCGATCGCCTTGAGGCCGAGAAACACCACATCGGCGTGTTCGGATCGGCTGTGAATGATCTCCTGGATCGTCTGGCCCTCCGGTTTGCGGATGACCTCGAACCGGGCGCCGATCCTCGCTGCCGAGATCATCTCGTCCAGTGTCCGCTCCGTCCGCTGCGCCATCATCTCGGTCGTCGCGATCGACTTGATGTTGATGGTTGCGTCACGCCACCCCGCATCGAGGGAGAGCAGGTGTGCGAAGAGCACCAGCAGGTCGCCGTTCTGCTGTAGTCCGCCCCACCAGACGTCGATCGTTCGGCCGGTCGGTGCGAGACGCTGCGAGACGGGGCGGCAGATCACACTCGACTTATGGAGCAGCGACAACTCCTCGATAGAGCGGAGCACGGTCGCCATCTCGTCACGCCGTTCACGCCAACCGAAGAGCACCGTATTCGACGCGATCCCTGCGATACCGTTGGATTGAGCGACCGACACGATCCCTCTCCCGAAATCGGGAACGATCTCCACCTCCCCGAACGCCGTGATGCCGGCCTTGTCGAGCGACCGGTTCAGGTCGTCGACGAGGTCGTGGACGGCCCCGACATGATCGGCGATCGACCCCTCGATGAGGTAGTTGACGGTGAGGATTCCCCGGTCCTGAACCATCCAGTTCGCGAACCTCGCCGTCGGCAGATCACGGTCCGGATCGGTTGTGAACATCAAGACGTTCGGGCGCCAATTGCGCGGCTCCTCCGGAAGCCTCCGCAGCTGGAGCACCGTTGACCGAACCAGCGAGACAAGGGCGCTGCGACGGACATCTCCCCATCGGGCTGTGAGGGCCCGCCGTCGAACCATCAGATAGACACCGAGCTCAACCAACAGAGCGACGAGCGACGCGATCGGGCTGATGAGGAACATCGCCCAGAAACACGCGGCCGCGCCCCCGAGCGAAACGATCCAATGGACCTTCATCGTCGGCCGGAACGACGGATCTCCGCTGAGCCGTTCGATGCCGGCAACGAGGTTCACCATCCCGTACGTCGTGAGGAAGAACATGGTGAGGATCGGCGCGACGGCGTTCAGGCCGCCGAGCGCCACGGCGCCGAGAGCGATCGCCGTGGTGATGAGCAACGGCACCCCCGGGCCTTCGATCCTGCCGATGCTGGCGGCGACCCGGGCAGGCAGGATCCGGTCGTGCACCAGCGCTTCGAGCGTCCGCGGGGCACCGAGAACGCTTCCGACCGCCGACGAGAAGATGGCGCCCCACAGGCCGGGGAAGATGAGAAACGCGAGGCCTCCCGCGATCGTGAACCAGATCAGCGGATCGGCGACAAGTTCGGTGGGTGTCGCAGAGAGGGACAGCCCGATCGTCACGGCGAGGTAGACAACGAATCCGACCAGAACGGCGGCGATGGTGCCTTTCGGGATCGACTTTGCCGGGTTCTTCAGATCGCCCGACAGCGAGATCCCGGCCATGATCCCCGTCACAGCAGGGAAGAACACCGCAAAGACGACCCAGAAGTCCGCGTGAACCGAGATCCGTTCGAAGAGGTGGGCGCTCCCCGACGTCGATCCTGCAACGCCCGCGAACAGCACGACGAGCGACACGCCGATGGCCACCATGATGGGGATCTGCAACTTGAGAGCGGCTCCCGCTCCCCGGGCGGCGAGCAGCGCCACCAGCAGAACGGTGAGTGCTGCAACCGGTCGTTGAGGGAGATCCGGCCACACGAACTGGAGCGACTCGGCGAGACCGTACGCGTACAGGGTGATCGAGAATGCCTGAGCGAGGAAGAGCGGCAACCCGATCGCAGCCCCGATCTCGACGCCGAGGCTGCGGGAGATGATGTAGTAGGCGCCGCCGGGCCCGACCTCCATGTTCGTCGCCACCGATGAGACCGACAGCGCGGTCGCGAGCGTGATGGCGTTCGCAAGGACCACGATCGCCAAGGCGCCGGCGAGGCCGACGTTCCCGACGACCCAGCCGGTGCGCAGATAGAGGATGACACCGAGGATCGTGAGTACCGAGGGTGTGAACACCCCGAGGAACGTGCCGAGACGGCCGGAACGATCCCGAGAGCGAGCGGCACGGATCCGTAGAATGATCGATGTCATCGAAAGCGACGCATCGGTATCGGAGTGTCGAACATCTGCATCGACGCGGAGCCTACCGCCCGTGCGGGCCGGCTGCGCGGAGCCTCGCGGTGCTCAGTCGTCAGGCCCCGGACGTTTGCGGAGCGACTTCGTTCGCGACCGCGCCCGCTTCTCGTCGATGCGTCGACGTCGTGCCGCCCGGCTCGGTTTCGTCGGTCGGCGCGGCGGCGGATCGGGACGCAAGGCCTCACGGATCCGTTCGACCAGACGCTTGCGTGCGATCTGCCGGTTCCTCCACTGCGAGCGCGTCTCATCCACGATCACCGTGACCGTCGATCCACCCGGGAGATGAGCGAGCACTCTGGAACGGGTTTCATCATCGAAAGCCCTCGACGTCGACACATCGAAGCGGAGTTCCGCCCGGGTCGACGCCTTGTTGGCATGCTGGCCGCCGGGTCCGCCGGTCGGCGAGAACGTCCAATCGAGTTCGTCCGCCGGGATGGCGATGGTCTCGGATACGGAAAGGTCGTCCACGCCTACACGGTACCGGATGATCAGTACGGATTCACCGTGTGGAGGCTTGACGGATGCCGTACAATTCCGAGTTCATGCGCGCTCAGAACGAAACATTCCTCGCCGAGGTCCTGCCTCCCGAAGATCGGGTGATCGAAGCCGTCGTCGCCCGATATCAGAGAGTCGCGCCGGCCGTCACACGATTCGCCCGCAGCATCGCCGGCAACGAAGAACTTCGTGTCCGACTCGGATCCCAGGCTTCGGCATCCAAGGATGAGATCGTCATCGATCCCGGCGTGTTCCAGGCAGCGTATTCGAGAAGCGCCCCGGTCACTCCCACCGAGGTGGCGTTGACGTCGGCTCTGCACGAGGCAATCCACCTGATCGCGACGGACCTCGACGAAGAGCGGCCGATCCCCGAGTCGTGGCTGGCGCACCACCGTTCGCTCGAGGATGACGGCGCCGAAGCCCCTCCCCTCGCGGAACTCACCTCCTACGACTGGTCCGAACCCGAAGCGACTCTCGACGCCGAACCGATCGACGAAGCCCTCGAACTCGATGGTCTCCTCACCCCGGACTCAGGTGCGGTCGCCCTCCTCGATGCGCTCAACACGGTCGCCGGCCCCGCGGCAGAGGCAATGTTCCTGTCGATCGAAGACGCCCGTCAGGAACGCCGTCACCTGGCTCACTTCCCGGGTGCCCGTTCGGTCCTCTCCGACCTCTACCGTGCGGCCGTCCCCGGGGCCTCTGCGAACGCACGACCGCTCGGACAGTACGCACTCGCATGCTTTCTCATCGTCGGCGACTACTTCACGATGGATGATCTGCAGCGACGCGTCTCCCCACACGTTGCATTGGCCATCGGAGACGCGGCAGTGTTCCTCGACCCCGTCGATGATCTCGAAGATCCGTGGGCCGTCGGCGGCGTCGCCCTGCAGCTCGTCGAAGTCGCGCGGATGCACGGCCTCCTGACGGAAGGAGCCGCATCCGACTCCGCGGTCGGCCGGAAGGGCGAGATGCAGTCTGATCAATCCGCGATCGCCGAGGGGGTCGACGCCGTACGCATCGTCACCCCTCCGTTGGCCGATCGCGACCACTACGACGAGACCCGCCAGGCCGCCCAGACCGTGTCAGCCGAAGAGGGACGTCACGGCGATGTCGATCAGGCCGGAGATCCGGCCGCGGACCAGCTGATGAAAGTGTCGACGGCGCCAACGGTGTATCTGCCGACGGGCCAGTCGGGGAAGCTCGTCGTCGGCGGTTTCCCCTTCGAGTTCCGGAGGTTCGCTCCAGAGGGACGCGATCTCCTGACCAGCGCCGCCCGGGAATGGGGGGTCGCCCAACACCGCATCTCCGGCGAGTTGTATCCCCTCTTCCTCGCCAACCAGCGACGCGGCCTGCGCACCGGGTTCGACGCCGGCGACCTCTCCCCCTACACGCCGCTCCTCCTCGGCGCCGGCCTCTACGAGCGGATGTTCGAGCGCAGGGACCTCCCGAACCGCCGCTCATACGGCGTGAGTCTCCTCGTCGACGGGTCGGCTTCCATGCTCCAACCCCGGGAGATGCAAGCCGGCCGCAAGCGACCGTGGGCGTTGGCGTCGGCCACACTCGGCGCATGGACACTCGCCCGTCTCGCAGACGAGCTCCAGATCGAGTTCGAGGTCGCCATCTTCAACCGTGGATTCGTCGCCGCCGTTGATGACACGGAGCGAACGTTTGCAGAACGCCGGGGTCGGGCAACCGGGGCGCTCCGCCGTTCTCAAGGAGGCGCCGCCGAACGTCTCACACGCACCGTCAATCACTACATCGTCAAGTCCTTCTCCGACCGGTGGAGAGCCGCCGAGGACGTGCTCGCCGGTCTGTTCTGGATGGCTGCGACGCCGCAGGATGCGGCGAAGGAGGCAAGGAAGGAGCCGGGCACGGCACCGCCGATCTCCATGTTCGACAAGGCGGCCAACGTCGACGAGTTCAACCTCGCATATGCCGCCCAGCGGCTCGCGTCGCGCAACGTGTCACACCGCATCCTCGTCGTGCTGGCGGATGGCATGACTCGCGGTTCGGTCGAAGCGCTCGCCGACACCGTCGAATCCATCGAACGCGGGGGAACGATGGTGCTCGGCATCGGCATCGGTGACGAGACGGTCCAGGCCGCCTACGCCCGGAACCGGGTCGTGGAGCGACCCGAGACGCTCGCGGCGGCGATGATCGACGGCGTCCGGTCCGCCCTTTTCCGCTCGATCGCCGACGAAGGCGGGGACACGTGGTGGACCCATGCAGCAGAACCAACCGCTCAACTCATCAGTTAGGAGTATCCATGACGAACACCGTCACGTTTGAAGACCCGACCGGTTTCGGTAAACCGATCACGCTCACCAAGGGATCGGTCCCGAAAGATCTCCCGGACGCGAAGACTCGCCTCGATCACATCCCGGCGCCGGACCCGTACTACGTCGATCTCGGCATGTTGTATCGCCTGGCAGCGCTTGAACAAGTCCGGGAACGCCGGTTCACGGGGATCCCCCTGCACCTGGCGCTGCGTGGACACATGGGGACCGGCAAGGACCACGATCTCGAACAGTTCGCCGCCCTTCTCGAGATCCCCTACTACCGCATCCCGTTGACCGGCGAAGTGAGGGACATCACGCTCATCGGATCTGTGAAGCTGCACGGTGACGGGAAAGGCGGTACGGAGAGCCGATGGGAGGACGGTGACATCACCCGTGCCCTCCGAGGGCCCGCCCTCGTCAATCTGTCCGAGTTGAACGCCGCGGGCGCCGAGACGCTCTTCGCTCTCCACGGCCTTCTCGACCGTCATCAGGCGCTCGAATTGCCAACCGGGGAACTCATCCGGCTCCGCGACGACGTGCGCATCTTCGGGACGCTCAACCCGACCGACCTGCGGGACTACGCAGGCACACAGACCCTCAATAAGGCGTTCGCCGACCGGTGGATCATCTGGGAGAAGGAGTTCCCCGCTGAAGAGGAACTGCAGACCATGATCGAGCGACGCCATCCTGCGATGAAACGCGAAGTCGTCGAACTGATCTCGAAACTCGCCGTGGAGCTCAACGAGTCGTTCACCTCGACCGACACACGAACACGCGTCGAGACCCCGATGAGCCTGCGCACCGTCCTCGACCGGATCCCCGCCGGTCTCGACATGTATTCAGATGCAGAGGATCCGCTGCGACGCTCATGGGAAGAGTTCGTGCTTCCGCACATCGACCCGTACGATCGTGACCACTACGAGACCGTTTGGGCGGCCGTCGTCCGACGCGGTCCCTCCGGCTCACCGTTTTCCAAGTAGGAGGAAGCCATGCCGTCATTCGACATCGTCTCCCAGGTCGATACGCAGGAAGTCCGCAACGCCGTCGATCAGGCCATGCGTGAAGTCGTCAACCGTTACGACTTCAAAGGCACCGACACGAAGATCGCACTCACCGAGGAGGGCATCAGCATCGAGTCCGCATCCGACCATCGCGTCGAAGCAGCCATCGACGTGCTGAAGGGCAAACTCGTGAAGCGCAAGGTGTCGCTCAAGTCGATCTCCGGCGGAGAGATCAAACCGGCGAGCGGCGGCCGCGCACGTGCAGAGTTCACGCTCAATCAGGGCATCGCCCAGGACGATGCGAAGGAACTCTCGAAAGCCATCCGCGACATGAAGCTGAAGGTCCAGGCACAGATCCAGGGTGACCAGTTGCGGGTCCAGGCGAAGAAACGCGACGACCTGCAGACCGTCATCGCCGAGATCAAGGGCCTCGACTTCCGCGTCCCACTCCAATTCGTCAACTACCGGGACTAGACGACCAACCGGGGGCGTCCGCCGATCTTGCGGATTGGACGGGAACAGACCTCGTGAGCTCTCGAGTCACGGCTTCCGGAAAAGGTATGAGATGAGCCCGTCGGCCTCCTTGCCGGGAGTGACCTCACAATTGCCGTCTGGGTCGCAACTCCAGTCGTCCCGGATCCACAGGCCTTCGATTTCGTCGGGACCCACGAACGACCCCTTGAACAGGCTCCTCTCAGCCACGTTCCCGGGTGGAGCGACCACCCCGCCGGTGCCGAAGTCTCGTGTGAACGCGAACCAGACGTCGTTGCCGTCCAGCCCGAATGCCGTGTCGTACTCGTAGTCATCGTTCAGCAGATTGATCGTGCCGCTGTTCGTCCCCTCGAAGACGAGAGTGAACCCGCCCCGCCCGTAGTCGCCTGTCGATGTGAACCAGGACATCTCCCAGACCCCGCTGAGTTCGCCGGTGCCTGTGAAAGCCGTAGTGCCGGGCTCCGAGCCCGGCGGCATGTTCGCGCCTTCGGCAGGCGCAGGAATTGCTGCACTTGTCGACACAACGACCGGTGATTCGGCATCCACCCCATCGGAATCGTTCGATCGAGCCAGGAAGTACGCCACGAAGATGGCGAAGAACAAGGCGGCGGTACTGCCGATCAACACCAGAAGGCGAAGCCATGCTCTCAGTTCGGTTGGCGGCCTGCTTCCGGTTTCCTGTTTGTGGCTCTGCTCGTCCTTGCGAACGTCGAACTCCGTCAGGTCGGAAATCAGGTCACGAGCATGGTTGTCAAAACGTTGCGCTTCTTCGCTGAACGATTGGTCACCATCGACGTTTGCCACCTGGCCTCCGGGCTCTCTGTGCATCAATTATCGGTACCTGAGGAGCCCCGTGGCAATTCGGCAGCCGTCGCTCGATGGGGAGGGGTTGGTTGAGTGCGACCATGACCATACAACGCTGACTTGACGCGTCCGACCTCAAAGTGGTGATTACGCTCGCCGTCGGAGGCGGGAGCGGCATCGCCGCGATGACGACTGACCCGCACAGGACATCCCGTCAGGGCGAGGTCTGCACCGAGGCCGCCGCCTCCAACGACACGCGAAGGGCCCCGGGTCGCCAGATTCCGTTCGAGTTCATTTCGTACCGGAATCGACCGATCCGAGGGCGCCCAGGAGATCGAGTGCCTCCCCGACTCTCTCAACCGTCGACTCCGGGACGATCCCCGTGAGCGGCCAGCGCCGCCCCCGTGCGATCCAGATCGTGCGGAGGCCGACTCCCGCTCCGCCGGCGATGTCGGACGATGGGCTGTCCCCGATCATCCACCCACCGGCCAGGGTCGCTTCGGCCGCGTCTGCAACCGCATGGAAGATCCCGGGATCAGGCTTGGCTGTGCCCAACTCCCGGGAGACGCACACCCCGTCGACGAGCCCGAAGAGGTTTGCGGCCTCCATCTTCGGCCGCTGGGCGCGTGAGCCGTTCGTCGCAACGCCGATCTTCCACCCGTTCGAGCGGAGTTGAGACAGGCCGTCGTGGACGACGGGATCCGGCTCGAAGTAGGTCGGAAACTCCCGGTAGAACTCGTCGACCAACTCCTCGGCCGAAGCCGGGAGGCCGAAATGTTCGACGATGGCCTCGAACAAGCCGAGCCGTGGACGATCGCTGTCCGCATCCGCTGCGAGGATCCACTCCTGCGCGGTCGGTCCCAACCCGCGATGGTCGGTCCAATCGTTCACCCACCGCGAGAATGCCCTTTCCCGATCGATCAGCGTGTCGTCAAGATCGAAGATCAGGATCGGTTGCATCGCAGCGGCGTCCTTCACCCGGCTCCTTCCTTCCCCCCACCCTACCGATCAGCTCTCGTGTCACTTGATGATCCAAGACCGCGATCGGGTAGATTGTGGCCATGTTCACTTTCACTCCCATCGCGTCATCGATCCACGACGAGGTCTCCGTCAACCGAATCGTCGACCAGTACCGCAGCGCCCTCGAGAGCATCGGCGGGAGCCTCGATCCGACGAACGGTCCGACCCTGCCGTTCGTGCTCACCGGGGGAACCGAAGCACAGATCCTCGAACAGTGGAACGACGGAGAGCCCCTGTTCCTCATCGCCCACCCCAACCAGAACTCGCTCCCATCGTCGCTCGAGGCGCTCGCCCGGGTCGGACAGCTCGGCGGTCGGGGACGCATCCTCTACCTGAGCGGCCCCGACGACACCGAGGGTCTCGAGCGGCTCGCCGAGGCGGTCCACGATCTCGACGTGTACCGGCACATGAAGGAGAAGACGATCGGAGTCGTCGGCCCGCCGTCGGACTGGCTCGTTGCATCGATGCCCGACCCCGCCGTCCTCAAAGCCGCGTGGGGTCCGACGGCGATCCCGATCGGCCTCGACCGCCTCTACCAGGTCTACACGACCCACCCGGATGTCGAACCACTCCCCGCGGGCGAGACCCGTGTCACGATCGGTGAGATCGACAAAGCCGAAGGGATCTACAAGGGGCTGCAGGATCTCGTCGCCGGTGAGCACCTCGACGCGTTGAGCCTCCGCTGCTTCGACGTGATCGGCGACATCGACACGACGGGATGTCTGGCACTCGCCCGCCTCAACGACGAGGGAACGATCGCCGGATGCGAGGGCGATCTGGTCAGCACCGTCACGATGATGTGGGTGCGTGAACTGCTCGGCGAGGTCGCGTGGATGGCCAACCCGTCACGTGCCAATCCCGTCGAGGACACGCTCTGGTTGGCGCATTGCACCGTGCCGCCCAGCCTCATCTCGAACCTCCGGCTCGACACGCATTTCGAGTCCGATCGCGGTGTCGGCATGCACGGTGAGTTCGCCCCCGGTCCGATCACCGTGGTCCGTGTCGGCGGCAACGAGATGGAGCGCATCTGGCTGGCCGAGGGCGAGATCCTCCACCCCGGCGATGAACCGGATCTGTGCCGCACCCAGGTGGAACTAGAACTGGAAGAGGGCGCCGTCGCAGAACTCCTCAGCGACCCGCTCGGCAACCACCTCGTGATGATCCAGGGTCACCATGCCGGACGCCTCTGGTCGTGGTGGGAGGCCATGGTCGCTCCCTCCCCCCAGGTTCGTCAGGCGTGAACGCCGCCGCCGTCGCCATCGACGAAGCGCGCGGCGAGCCACGTCGTGAATGGCACGGCGGCAACGAGACCAATGCTCCCCACGAGCGTGCGGACGATCTCGACCGCTACCACCTCGCTGTTCGCAACGACCCCCAGGGACTGTCCGGCGACCAGGAAGAGGACGAGCAGCGGTAGAGAAGCCCCCGCGTATGCGAGCAGGAGCGTGTTGACGATCGAGGCGATGTGGTCGCGGCCGATCCGCATCGCACCTTGGAAGAGGTCGCGACGTCGGTACGCCGGATTCGCCGCTCGCAACTCCCATACCGTCGCCGCCTGCGTGATGGCGACATCGTCGAGTGCCCCGGCAGCACCGAGCACGATTCCGGCGAGGAGCAGCCCACCGACATCGATGCTCCCGAAGAACGTCAACAGGGACGTCTCTTCGGCTGCGAATCCCGAAAACCGGGCGGCTTCAACGACGATGGCGGACAGCACGACGGTGAGCACGAGTGCCGCAATCATGCCGAGCAGCGCGATCGTGGTCCGACGGTTGATGCCATGGGCGAGATACATCGCGATGAAGGCAATCGCCGCCGACCCCACGACGGCAACCAGGAGCGGATTGCGCCCATCGAGGATGGAGGGCAGCACGTAGATCAGCATCACTGCCAGGCTCGCAACGAGACCCGCGAGCGCACTCACCCCTTTCCAGCCGCCGAGAGCGACCACGACGATGGCGAACAGAGCCGCCACCACGATCAGCACGAAACGCCGATCGAAATCCGCGAACCGGTAGAGCGACTGTGGTTCCGGTGGACGAACCGATGCGACGATGAGGTCGTCACCGTCGTAGATGAAGTCGACGAGGACTTCACTGCCAACCGTCAGCGTCGCAGCCTCATCGCCGGGCATCGCCTCATATGTGGCGCTTCGGCCTCCCTCTCCATCATCGATCGTCAGGCGAAGCTGGGCACATGTGGCCTCCGTGTCGAACGAACACGGCGCAGACCCGACGTCCTCGATCACGCCTCCGGGAGTGACGCGCGACAAGAGCACATGGTCCCCCTCACCGAAGTCCGGTGTGAGCGGTGAGATCGGAAACTCCTGGCTGTAGACGAATCCCACATCCGGGCCGCCCGTCAGTTCGAAACGTACGACTTCGCATACCTGCGTTTCGATACCTGCGCAGCCCTGTTCGGTCACGCTCACGACGCTTGCCGGATGAAAATCGGTCGGGAGCCCGAGGGCCGAGAGGTCATCAGCCTGGGTCCGATAGGCCCCGGTGGGACGGGAGAGCAGCATCGCGACGAGGATGAGAATTCCGATGACGATCCCGACAACCACGAAGGGATCGATACGACGCGGCTCGTCGTCACCGGAGTCGTCATCCGGTGCGAACGCCATCCACTCGTCAAGTTGGCCGGGGTCGCCCGAACCGGTAGACATGGGGAGATTATTCCACACCCGGCCGACTGCGCCTTCTCTTCGAGCCACGGCCTGGTTCGGAGGATCGCGTGGCAGTGCGTGGGAGCGGTTGCGGGAGACCCGGTCGTCACCCGGTACGCTGGCAGCATGCCATGGGATCCCGATCTCTATCTGAGGTTTGCCGATCACCGGACCCGCCCGGGTATCGAACTGCTGGCGCGCGTTCCCGACCGTGAGCCACGGACGATCGTCGATCTGGGATGCGGAACGGGGGACCTCACATCTCTCCTCGCCTCGCGGTGGCCGGATGCCGACGTGGCCGGCATCGATTCGTCGACGGAGATGATCACCCACGCCCGGCGGGAGTACCCGGACATGGCCTGGTCCGTCGCAGACATCGCTTTCTGGGAACCATCCGGGTCGGTCGACCTCATCTTCTCGAATGCCGCGCTCCACTGGCTCGACGACCACGAAGCGCTCTTCACGCGACTGCGCGGGCTCGTCGCCCCCGGCGGGGTGGTCGCCGTGCAGATGCCCGACAACTGGGCGGCCCCAACGCATCGGATCGCTGCCGAGATCCTCGATGCGGGCGACTGGCCGGATGGCGCCCAAGACGCGCTCCTGCGAGATCGCCTCTCCCCTCCTCCCGACTACGCCCGATGGCTCCAACCCGCCGAAGTCGACGTGTGGCGAACCACGTACTACCAGCGACTCACCGGGGAGGACCCCGTATGGAACTGGGTAACCGGATCGGTACTCCGCCCGGTGCTCGCCGCTCTCGACGAAGACCAGCGCGAACGCTTCAGTGGACTCTGCCGGGAGCGCTACCGCGAGGCGTATCCGCGGGAATGTGACGGCACGACCGTGCTTCCGTTTTCACGACTCTTCATGGTCGCAAGGTTGTAGGGCGGCATCCGGCACTCATCGTCACGAAACACCCGATGCCGGCGTCTGCTGACCCGATCAATCTCACAGTGCTGATCACGAACCTCTGCGGCGAAGGGCCCCTTGCCAATCTAGAGTTCCCAACATGGAACGGTTGCGAAATTCCGCGCTCCCCATCGGACTTGGCATGGGTGTCATATTCGTCGTCGCCGGCTTTACGACCGGCAACGCCGGACTGGTCGGCCTCGGAGTGGTTGTCGGACTCGTCGGCTACTTCTCGAGACCCTGAATCAACGAATTCGGCCGTTCGAGAGACCGGCTCATTCGGCAAGGCGATCGCCTGAGCCCTCCGAGCGTGGCCGGCACTCCCCTCACCGAAGCTGACCCGCGGCACCGCTACACACCGACCATCGCCGCCAAACGGCGCCACCGGGGCGTCGGCAACCCGGCATCGCTCTGTCGGTCTTGATCGCTGTAGTCACGTGGTTGTCCGCAATCTCGACGCGCTCCCGCCGTGCGTGCCAGCAGCGGATCACCCAGCCGGTCAAGCGGAACCGGCTCGGCCTACTCGGTGCCGGCGAGGAGTCCCCTTACGAAGAAGCGCTGGAGACCGAAGAACACCGCGATCGCGACCGATGAATGGATGAAGACCATGGCCATCGGGACCGGGCCATCGGTGAGACTCCCGATCGACGAGAACCGGACCGTGGCGGGGTATGCCGACCCGTTGGACCCGATGATCGTGAGCGCGACCACATAGTCATTCCACGAGTACAGGAACAGCAACACACCGAGGGCTGCAAGCGATGGGACGATGAGCGGGATGACGACGTGCCGAAAGATCTGGGGGTGAGATGCGCCGTCGATGTGAGCCGAGTCGACCAGCGACCGCGGTACGCGAGCGGTAGCGAACACCAGAAGAAAGATCGCGAACGGGAGCTGTGATCCAATGTGGATGATCCAAACGCCCGGAATCGATCCCGCGAGGCCGAAGACCGGTACCAACGTCGCGGTCTTGTCGATCAGCGGGATGGTGAGGTGGACTCCGGTTGAGAATGCGAGGAGAAGCGGTATCAGGGCGGCGTAGATCGGGACGGCGATCAGCGCAACGATCCCGGAGAACAGAACGCCGGTGCCGCGGAACGGAATCCAGACGATCGCGTACGCGGCTGCTGACGCCAGCAACAGCGGGATCAACGTCGACGGGATCGCTATGGCGAACGAGTTCACCATGCTCTCCACGAACGAATTGTTGGGCGACGCCGTGAGCGCGATCCGGTATGCCTCGAGCGACCAGGTCGACGGATCGAGCAGGTCTTGCCACCAACCCGCCCATCGCCCAAACGCCCACGGCCGGACCGACGAGATGAACCCCGCCACCGTCGGCAGTAGCCACAACGCGGCGATCAGGATCAGCACCCACATAGGGACGTGACGCATGATCCGACCGACGACCGGACCCAGACCACCAAACCCGTCGGTAGCGTCCACCTGCCTCACCATCGATCCAGATACACAGCGAGGACACCCTACCCAAACCAGCCACGTCGCATGCCGAACGACACGAACCGCGAGGTCATCCGTCCATGTCTCGCTGGGGGGGGGCGAGCTGATTCGGACGTTCGGACCGCCCACAGGTGCCGATGGCATGAGCATGCGGACCGAGTCTCCGCTCCGAAGAACCAACTCCGGTAGACGCAGAGTCATCCCCGCGCGGGTCGCCATTGACCGACTACCCTCGACTGCACCTTGACCCAGGACAACTCCGAAAGCCCCGAATACACCGTGGCGTTCACGCCGACCCAACTCGGGGTCGCACTGGCGCTCACGATCGCCGCGATCGTGTGTCTCCTCGTACGGCGGAAACGGAACCGCTGAACACGCCTCCGAATGTTCGGTCCGTTCGATGAACGCGCTGCGCTGGTAAGCCTGGCCGTCGATATGGTGCTGGTATGCGTTCGCTGATCGTGCTCCTGCTCGCAGTCGGATTCCTCGCGGCGTGGGCGATGCTCACGGTCCCCACCGATCACGGTCACGCCGCCCTGGCACTGCAGGTCGGTGACCGCCGAGCCGAGTGTCTGATCGACCAGGTCGCCGGCAACTGGCCCAGACGCGTCATCGGTCCGTGGGCGGTGGAGGAAAGCACCGGAGGCCCGTACCGGGTGTTCGGCGCATTCGGCCAGTCGTGGGAGTTCTGGAGATCGGAAGGCACGCTGTCGACAACCGGGTTGAGGGGCACAAATGATTTCGGAACATCGCCCTGCGACTGAGCAGCAGCCGACTTTGTACGCGAATTCTCGGGGTCGGCCGCAGGACGCGCCGTCTCTACTCGAGGACGAAGATGTTCCGTTCGGCGCAGATGTCTTTGAGGATCTGCGGCCAGACCGTCACAGACACCTCCCCCAGATGGGCCTTGCGCAGTAGATACATGTAGGTGCGCGACTGGCCGATGCCGCCGCCGATCGACAGAGGGATCTCGTCGTTGAGGATCGCCTGGTGATAGGGCAGTTCGAGGAAATCCAGCTGGCCGGTCAGCTCAAGCTGTTGCCGAAGGGTTTCCCTCGTGACACGCACGCCCATCGAGGTGAGTTCGTGGCGACGTCTCGTCACAGGGTTCCAGACGAGGATGTCGCCGTTCAGCCCGTGCATCGGCCGGCCATCCGCCGACACGGTCTCGGTGACCCAGTCGTCGTAGTCGGCGGCTCGCATCTCGTGCGGGTATCCGTCCTCGAGCGTCCAGCCGATCCCGTAGATGAAGACCGCCGGATGCTCCTGGAGAATCGCCGTCTCCCGCTGCTTGCGCGGCAGGTCTGGGTATCGGGCCAAGAGATCCTCCGCATGGATGAAGAACAACTCCTCGGGGATCTCCGGGTAACGCGGATCGTAGAGCTGTGGGAACAGCTCGAGGGCATGCCTGGATGCTCCGTGGAGCACCTTCCAGATACGCCGCACGGTGTCGGTGAGGTAACCGAGCGTCCGGTTCTCCGCCGTGATGACCTTCTCCCAGTCCCACTGGTCGACGTACGCCGAGTGGTCGTGGTCGAGGAAGTAGTCCTTACGGACCGCCTTCATGTCGGTGCAGATCCCCTCCCCCGGCCGCATGCCGAACTGGGCGAGCGCCACCCTCTTCCACTTCGTAGCGGCTTGAACGACCTGGGCGTCGATCGGATGTTCGTCGTGGTCGTTGCTGATGTGGAACTCGACGGGGCCGCGTGAGCCGTCCCGGTCCAGGTAGTCGTTGACGCCGCTCTCCGCATCCACGATGAGCGGAACCTGAACCATCATCAGCCCGAGTTCTCTGCAGAGATGCTCCTCGATGTACGCCTTGACCGCGTAGAGGGCCTCCATGGTCTCTCGATGGCTCAGGGCCGAGGTGTAGTCGGTCGGAAGGATCTTGGCGACATCGTCGTAATTTCCGATACCCGGTCCGGCGAGGTCGGCGGTCTTGTCTCCCATGGGGCGCGCCTCCTACGGCGTCAGTTCCAATCCACTCGCACCGTATCCCCGCATGCGGGCCCGGTGTAGGGGCCGGAGTCTCTAGGGGCAAGGACTTTCGGCGGTAAACAACCGGCTTTGGGTGAACTCTGGGCCGGCGAAACCACCCAGCACCACTCCAGGAGGACATGGCTGCGATTCCCGCCCACGACTCGGTGGGAGCCGGTACAGTCTCGCCGTGGCCACATTCGAACCCCGTCCCTGGACTCCGCCACCGGCGCCACCATTGACCGGCGCGTATGAGACAAATGACGAGTTGGCAGCGGCGCAACGATGGCCGACCGGCGGTGATGGCCCCGAAGACATCGTGCTCACCGATGACGCCATCGCGTACACCGGGCTGGTTGATGGGAGAATCCTCCGATACCCACCTGGTGGCGGCGATGCAAGTCTGGTCGCCAACACGGGCGGCCGGCCGCTCGGCATTGAACTCAGCGGCGATGGAACCCTCATTGTCTGCGACGCCGATCTCGGGTTGATGCGTGTCACACCCTCGGGGGAGGTCTCGACGCTGGTGGACTCCTTTGACGGCGAGAAGTTCGTTTTCACGAACAACGCAGCGATCTCGTCGGACGGAACCATCTACTTCACCGTCACCTCGACCCGCTACTCCCTCCATGTCTATGTCGACGACCTCCTCGAGCATTCGGGTACCGGCCGGCTCTTCGCCTACCGTCCCGACGGAACGGTCGATCGGCTCCTCGACGGCTTGCAGTTCGCCAACGGCGTTGCCCTCGACTCGAACGAGGATTCGATCTTCGTGGTCGAGACCGGCTCGTATCGCGTCATCCGCCATTGGATCCGTGGTGACAAGTTGGGGACGACCGATGTGTTCGTCGACAATCTGCCGGGCTTCCCCGACAACGCCTCATTCGACAACGGCATCCTGTGGGTGGGTGCGCCGTCGCCTCGCCAGCCGCTCGTCGACAAGATGATGCCCAGTCCCTGGCTGCGGAAGCTCGTCTACCGGCTCCCCGAGTCGATGAAGCCGAAGCCGGTGCGGCACGGGATGCTCTTCGGCTTCGACGAATCCGGCACCGTGCGGTACAACCTCCAGGATTCCACCGGTTCGGTCGCGATCACCACCGGTGCCCGGTGGCACGACGGCCGCCTCTACATCAGCGCGCTGCAAGGGTCGGACGTCTTCGTCTACGACCTCGACTGACGTCACGAACCCAGGGTTCGTGACCCTATATATGCGGTCCCGGGCCCGCGGTATGGGGGACCCTTCTGAACCGCGGGCTCGGGACGCCAAATAGGGCGCAGAGAACCCTGGGTTCGTGTCGGGTTAGAGGGGTTTGGCGTAGGCGTCGAGGAGGTGCCACGGTTCGAAGCCGACACTGCGGTACAGCCTGCGCGACGCCTCGTTCGTCCCCTCATTCACGACCGTCGCATACTCCATGCCGGCCGCCGCCATCTCCCTCATGGCATGGAGGAGCAGTGCCCGGCCGAGTCCAAGCCTGCGAAATTCCTCATGGGTCCCGACCGGCTCGAAGAGTCCCATCCGGCTGATGTCGTCGTGCCACGTGACGGTGAACGCGGCGAGCGCGCCGTCCGGAGCCTCGACGACGAACTCCCGGTCCTGCGAGTATCCGGGCGACTCCATCACCGTGAGATACAGATCGGCCGTCCACGTCGATCCGAACGCCGACGCGTGCACCTCGCTCACCGGACCCGCTTCATCGATGCCGCGCACCGTCCGGACCGTGTACCCGACCGGCGGCTGCGGCTCGGGGGTCGAGCCGAGGCGGATGCGGTTGAGCACCCAGGGCGCCTCGTCGGTCCGTTCCCATCCAAGTTCGCTCAGGCACGCCGCACGCAACCGGTCACACCGGTAGGCCTCGCCGTCGAGGGCATCCTTCTCAACGCCGTGTCTTTCCATCAGATCGACGATCTCACTCTCGGCGTATTCGAGCACCTCCGTTTCGAACGCCTGCGTACGGAGATCCGGTCGCACCTGGGCGTCGTACCCGGCGTGCCGGGGCGACGCTAAGACCCATGCGGCGACCCCGTCCGCGTCCTCCCAGATCGTGAGGACTTCGGCAGGGTCGAAGAGCTTGTTGCCGTTGAAGAGCCGATGAGCGATGTCGCCGGGGTGGACGAACCCGCATCCGTCCGTTGCCAGGATGGCTTGCGCATTGAATGCCTGAAGCAAGTCGAGATCGACCGGGCCTTCATAGCGGCGTCGGATCATGAGCCGATGGACGCTGCGAGGTCGACCGCCTCGGTGAGCGTGACAGCAACCGGAACACCCGTTCTCGCCAGCACATCGGGGTGGTGGGAGCCGCCGTCGTAGAGCACGCACCTCGCCCCGAGTTCCCTCGCCGCCGCTTCGTCGTCGAGCGAATCGCCGATCAGGACGGCGGCGGATGCAGCGACCCCGAGTGTGGCGAGATGTCGGCGCAGATGCGCTGCCTTCGTGCCGCCCCCGTCGTTCCGGTTGCCCTGGACGAGGACCATCCGGTCGTCGAGACCACGTCGGGCGACGCAGGCTGTGAGTTCCTCTTCCCACCACATCGAGAGGATCGATTGGCTCCACCCGAAGGCGTCGACGGCATCGAGCGCCTCCGCCGCGCCATCGGCCAGCGGGACCCGGTCGAGGGAGTCGGCATACCGCTCATGGAACGTCCGGTCGAGCGTCGTCCACTCCCCGTCGCTGATGGGACGCCCGAGGAGACTCTCGTAGAAACGATGCACGGGCCTGGCGAAGTGATTCCGATAGTCGTCGCCATCGATGGGGCTCTCGCCGATCTCGCTCAGAGCGGCATTCACACATTCGACGACGATCGGAAGGTCGTCGACGAGCGTGCCGTTCCAGTCCCAAATCACATGCAACACAGCATGTCAGGTTAGGTTGCACCGTGATGCGATCGTACGACATGGGAAACGACGCCCTCGACGGGGCAATCGACGAACTCCTCCGCCTGGCCGCGCCCGCCCACGCCTCGAACAGCGACCTCGTTCGCGAGATGGTGGTCACCTCGCTCAAGATGCTGCGCGACGGCACCGACCGTGGAGATCTGAAGCTCCTCAACTCAGCGTTGAAGGAGATGCGCTACTCGTTCCTCGTATTCCGCGGCTACCGCGACGTGCGAAAAGTGACCATGTACGGATCGGCCAGAGTCGAACCACACAATCCGAACTACGAGATGGCAGCGGAATTCGCCAGACGCATGGTCGATCATCATCGATGCATGGTCGTGACCGGAGCGGGTCCGGGAATCATGGAAGCGGGAAACCGGGGCGCAGGCAGCGACTACTCGTTCGGCGTGAACATCCGCCTTCCCTTCGAAGACGGGGCGAATCCGTATGTGCATGAGAGCCGTCTCATCAACTACAAGTACTTCTTCACCCGCAAGCTCACGTTCGTGAAGGAGTCGGATGCATTCGTTCTGTTCCCCGGAGGGTTCGGGACGCTCGACGAGTCGTTCGAACTCCTTACGCTCATGCAGACGGGCAAGTCCGACCTCCATCCGGTCGTCATGCTCGAGGCACCGGGTACCGGCTACTGGGGGTCGTGGGAACGCTTCGTCAACACGCTCGTCGGAAACGGAATGATCTCCGCAGACGACCTCAACCTGTTCACCGTCACGACCGACCTCGATGAGGCGATCGACGAGATTCAAAGCTTCTACGCCGTCTATCACTCGCAGCGCTACGTCTCGGGCGATCTCGTCCTCCGGTTGACGAAGGAACCGACCGACGCGGAAGTTGCCGAACTGAACGAGAAGTTCTCGGACATCGTCCGTACGGGACGGATCGAGAAGACCGGTGCGTCCTCCGCCGAGATCGCCACCGACGACTTCGTCGACCTTCCCCGACTCCGTTTCCGATTCGACCGCCGACAGTTCGGTCGCCTCCGCTGCTTGATCGATCACCTCAACGGGAGCGATCGATGCAGGCCGCGTGAACCGAAGGAACACGGGTAGCGGTACAATATCCCGCTATGAGGGAGATCCTTTCAGACCTCGTCGCGGAAGAGCAGCAGTTGGACCAGTTCCTGCAGACCCTCTCCACGCGACAGTGGAAGAAGAAGACACAAACCAACGACTGGACGATCCAGGACCAGGTGAGCCATCTGGCGCATATGGAGGGGTTCGCCGCTGAGATCATCTCGCAAGGCCGGCCCCGTCTCGATGCGGAGGACATCACCGACATCGATACCTGGCACGCAAAGGGTCCGGAAGAGGGCCGCGGTCAGAGGCACCAGGAAGTCATCGAGTGGTGGCGTCACGGGCGCGCCGACGTGGTCGACGCCCTCTCACGCATGCTCGCGACCGATCGCATTCCGTGGATCTACGGCGACATCAGCGCCAAGAGCTTTGCCACGATGCGCCTCATGGAGACCTGGGCGTACGGTCTCGACATCAAACTCGCAATTCTCGGAAGAATCACACCGCTCCCCCCTGACGAGTTGGAAGAAGACGAGGAAGATCCGCTCGCCGACACGCCGCGGCTCCGTCACATCGCCTGGCTCGGCCAGAAGAGTTTGCCGTTCGCGTTCGAACAACTCGATGAGCCGTTCCCCAAATCCGGAATCCGGGTCGAGTTGATGGGACCCAAGTATGCAGCATGGCGCTTCGGTCCTGAAGACACCGATCAGGTCATCAGGGGAATGGCGGGAGATTGGTGTCGGGTCGTCGTCCGACGCCAGTCGGCCGAGGACACCGGGTTGAAAGCGGTCGGACCGGCCGCCGAACGTGCACTCGAAATCGTACGGGTCGACTGACCCGTGACGCTCCCTCGCCTGATCGGAATGGTCCACCTCGATCCTCTTCCGGGTGCGCCCGGGTACGGAGGTTCGATGTCCGCCGTCATCGAACGGGCCCGTTCGGACGCCCGCCTTCTCGCCGATGTCGGATTCGAAGGCATCATGGTCGAGAACTTCGGCGACGCCCCATTCTTCGCTGATGATGCCCCGAAGGTCACGATCGCAGCGATGACGCTCGCGATCGGAGAGGTATCTTCGGTCGGTCTACCCGTCGGCGTGAACGTTCTCCGCAACGACGCTCTCGGCGCTCTCTCGATCGCAGCGGCCGTCGAGGCGGCGTTCGTTCGGGTCAATGTTCTGTCCGGCATCATGTACACGGACCAAGGCCCGATCGTCGGACGCGCCGCGGAAGTCGCAAGGGCTCGCAGAGAACTCTCGCCGGCGACCGCGATCATGGCCGACGTGTTCGTCAAGCATGCAACACCTCCCGCCGGCCTGTCCCTCGTAGACGCGACCAACGATCTCGTGGAGCGCGCCGGGGCGGACGGCGTGATCGTCTCCGGATCCGGGACCGGAGCCGCAACCAACCTCGAAGACCTCAGAACGGTCGCAGACCGATCGCATCTCCCCGTATTCGTCGGCTCCGGCGCGACCGCCGACACCATCGGACAGATCCTCACCATCGCCGACGGCGCCATCGTCGGCTCCGACACGAAGATCGACGGCATCGCAACGAACCCGGTCGATGCCGCACGCGCCGCAGCGGTCGTCCTCGCTGCAAATCGCTGAATCCCGCACCGAACAGTGGTGCCGCCCCTCCGTGAAGGCTCGACGGTTCTTACCCACCACGGCGTGCGTAAGACGATTTTGTAGTTCTCCCCCACCTCGACTTCAGGTTGAGGGATCACCGGCAAACCCCTACCGTTGAGCGATCACGACAACTCTCAAGTCCTGCATGAGGGTCGGCGACCGAGCCGATCGGGATAGCAATCCGACCGAGTCGCCACCACTCCCCTACGCTGGCGCTCCCATGGAAGAGCCCGCCACCATCGATGAGCTCCTGACCGAGATCGTGAAACTCACCGCCGGCATCGAAGCAGCGGACCCCGGTTCGACGGAGCGCGAACGTCTCGAGGAACGACGAGACTCGCTCCGAACCCTCGCCCGGACGGCCCGCGACAACGCACGATCAGACGCCGACCTCGAAAACGAGCTCGGAACGCTCCTCCGTCGACTGGCACACATCGACGATCGCCCCATCGACAAGGGCTGGACCGAGAAGACGAACTACCGCTGGTTCAACGACCCCGGGGCGTATTCGTCACAGATCAACCGGAAGATCAACGAGCAGGATGAAGATGAACGCGCCGACATCGTGAAGCGGATCGCGGAGATCGAAGCGGTACTGTCGGCCAGATCATCCGACGCGTAGGCCCGGTAGCCGGAGGGACCCCCCCTACCCGACCGGTTCCGTCAGTTCGCGCAGTGTCCGGTAGGGATAGATGCCGTCGGCATGCCCGTCACCGAACGTGAAGCGGATGGCGTAGCCGCCGACGAGAACGGCATCGGCGATCTCAGACTGGTTCCCTAATTGGATGAAATGAGCGACGTTCGCATCCCGCTCACGGCACTCGGCACACGGGCAGGCGTCGCGAAGTCGCTTCCCGGTGATGCTCCCGGTGCTTCCATCGTTCCAGGTGATCGTCACCGACCCTCGTTCGACATTGATGTGCTCCGGTTCGTGTCCCATTGCGACAACGCTACCAGGCTGCCTATCTTCGCAACATGCCGGTTCCGCAGATCCATATTCGTCCCGGGCACCCGGACTTCCTCGATCTTCCCTGGGATCGACCGATCTCTCGATGGAGCGACCCGCGTCTCGTCGACATGCCGACGGGGATTCACCGACATCCCGTCGTCTTCGTCGCCTACGAGGAGGGGGTCTACGCGATCAAGGAACTCCCCGTTCGCCTCGCGACGCACGAGTTCGAGACCCTCCGAGCGTTGTCTGAACGCACGAACCGTTCGGCGCGGCCGGCCGGACTCGTCGTTCGATCCTGGATCGACCCGGGTGAGGAATGCTCGGGAGCGGTCATCACTCGCTTCGTCGATTACGCGTTTCCCTATCGAGAACTCGTGTCCGGCGGTGGATTCGGATCACGTCGCACGCAGATGCTCGATGCCTTCGCAGGGCTCCTCGTCGAACTCCATCTCTCCGGGTGCTTCTGGGGTGACTGCTCGCTGTCGAACGTCCTCTACCGGTACGACGCGGGCGCCATCGAAGCGGTCATGGTCGACGCCGAGACGTCACGGCTCCACGACGAGTTGACCAGGGGCCAACGCTACGAGGACCTCGACATCATGCAGGTGAACCTCGCCGGCGACATGGCCGACATTGCGGCGTCCCAGGGATACGACCTCGACGAGGCCGATCTCGAACTCGGATTCGACATCACCGATCGATATCGGCTGCTCTGGAAGGAGTTGACGGCGGACCTCGTCATCAGAGCGGACGAGCGCTACCGCATCCGCGAGCGGATTCGGCGACTCAACGACCTCGGTTTCGCCGTCGACGACGTCGACATGACGCCCGAGGGATCTTCGCAACGGGTTCGCATCTCGGTGCGTGTCGGCGGCCGGACGTTCCATTCTCAACGGCTTCGCGAGATCGCCGGAATCGACGCATCGGAGAACCAGGCACGACAGATCCTCAGCGATGTCGCCTACCACGAAGCCAAGTACGGTGAACGGGGTGAAGACCGTTCGCCGACCGGAAAGGCCGTGGCAACGATGCGGTGGCGGATGACTCAATTCGAACCGTTCACGAATCGAATCGCCCACCTTCGCCCCGATATCGACCCGATCCAGGGCTACTGCGACTACCTCAACTTCCGGTACAACCTCGCGACGGAACGACAGCAAGACGTCGACAGCGACCAGGCATTCGAAGAGTGGATCGACGCCGGCATGCCCGGTTTCGATCCGGAACTCACATCCCAGGAACCGGAGACGCTCCGGTAGCACCGCCATCGACCGGCAGCGTCACACCGGTGATCCACGACGCCGCCTCCGAAGCAAGGAACGCCACCGCAGCCGCTACGTCCTCCGGCTCACCGATCCGCTTCAGCGGGTGCAGGGACGCCGTGTGATCCTCTATACCATTCCACAGCATCGAGGACAGTCGGGTGCGTACCACCGAAGGTGCAACGGCGTTCACCCGAACCTTGGGTGCAAACTCGAACGCGAGCTGACGGGTCATGTGGATCAGGGCCGCTTTCGAAACGTTGTACGCGCCGAGCGCCGTACCGGGTTGCAGTCCGCCGACCGATGCGACGTTGATGATGACCCCGCCGGATTGATTCATCGCACGGCGCCACACCTCCCGGGACCAGATCAGCGGCCCCTTCTGGTTCACGGACCATGTCTTGTCGATCGCACCCAGGTCGACGTCGGCGATCGGACCGGCGGCCGGGTTCGTTCCTGCGTTGTTCACGAGAACATCGCATGCACCGAAGCGATCGAGAACGGCCGATACGGCTGTCGCTGCGGCGTCGGGGTCGTCGGCTCTTGCCTCGATGGTGAGGAGACGATCTGGATCTCCCAACCGTCCGGCCGCTTCGGCCAGATTCTCGGCACGGCGCGATGTGATCGCGACACCGCGCGCTCCGGATGCGAGAAACTCGGCGGCAATTGCCTCACCGATCCCCCGGCTCCCGCCGGTCACGAGCATCACCTGGTCGTCGAATCGAATCTCCATAGGCCCTCCGTTCAGTGTCCACCGCGGCGGACGCCACCGTACTTCATCCTCGTGTCTTCCATCCGGGCGACGGGCACGTCGCGACCTCCCTCGCGGAATCCGGCATCGACGACCTCTCCGAGGAAGAGATCATGGGTCACGAACTCGACGGTCTGGACGAGGCGGCACTCCAGCCAAGCCACCGCTTCGTCGAAGATCGGGACACCCGTGATCCCCTCCCGAACCGGGCGGCCGTTGAGCGTCGATCCGTCTCTCGTTGCGGGTTTCGAGAACGATCGGAAGATCCGAGTGTCGGTTCGATCCCACAGATTCACGGAGAAAGCACCCCCGCCGCGAATGAGTCGATTCGTAACGGCCTTCCGATCTACGGCGATGGCGATCATGACCGGTTCCATGGATACCTGGGTCACCCACGACTGGGTCATCCCGTTCCACTCTTCTCCCGAACGCGAGCCGATGAGGCAGAGCGCGTTCGGAATCGTCCATGTGACGGCGTTCAGGGTCCCTGTATCCACGGTCTCCTCCGGGTCATCGGGTGCTGTTCCACCCTAGAATGGCAGGATGCACGTGCTCATCGCGACTTCGGGTGTGCTCAGCCCCGAACCCGCCGTCGAATTTGCTCGCCGGCTCCTCGGCCAACATGGAAGGGTGACCTTGATCACCGTCATCGAGGTCCCTCGAGCGTTCCTCGGTGAGCTCCAAAGCAGCGATGCACGCGATGCAGTCTCCGCTGGGGAACGAGCCGTTGGTTCCTATCTCGAAGAGCGAGGCCGCAAGATCGTCGAACCGGTGCGGATCGCCCTGGAGACAGCTCGAATTCCGACCGACGTTCGGTTCCTCGAGGGAAGTGATGCGGCAGCGACGATCACAACCGCCGCGGCAGACCTCGAAGCAGATCTCGTCATCGTCGGCGCCACCCGCCCCATCTTCAACCGGGAAGCATGGGAGAGTGTCTCCGCCCGGGTCATGCTCGAATCCCGGCGTCCCGTGCTCGTCGTGCCGTCGCCGCCCGCCGACGACGCACCGAACGATTCCAGGAGCCGGGCCGACTGACGGTCGGCCCCTTCGACTGATCTGGACCCGGTTCCCGCGCCGCGGTCATCTCCCCGGGACGGCGAGTTCGAACGTCGATCCGCAGAATCCCTCAACGAGATCCCGCGCTGCGAGCTCGACGGTCGTCACCGATGCCGGGATCTCAACACCCGCGAGTGAACGTGTGAACGGCTGCTCGTCCACGTGCGGATGGGCGAGGATCCGTGTTCCGAGAACGGTCCCGTCTGGCGCTCGTACTTCCCATGCGTCCGCGTACTTCTCCCAGCCCGTGTCGGAGCTCAGAACCGTCGCCGAGATCCGATAGGTCCCGGATTCGGCCTCAATCGATCCGTCGATCACACTCGCGCATCCGACCGCTGTGTCTCCGGACAACGCTGTCGTGGTACCGCCCGGCTCTCCGCCGGGAGCGAGTTGCTCCGGTTCCGCGGCCGATGTGCATGCCGCAAGCAGCACAGCGATGCCGAGGGCTACGACGGCGAAGCGCGCCCCGGGAACGGCCGTCGGTGCCCCAATCATCCCATTGCGTCGCATCGAAGGTCGACCTCCATACCGTTCATCTCGATGGCTTGTTCCAGCGCCTCACAGGACGCTCGCACCCTCGACTGAGCGTCGGCGAATCCCGATCCGGCGATGATCCCATCGATCTGCTCGAACGATGTTGCCGTGGAGAGCGTTTCGAGGATCGGAGATATTCCCGATCGGGAGAGCACGAGAGCGGACACGAACTCATCGTGCCGGGCAGATACCTCCACCGGCGGGTTGAGATCCCCGAGATCCTGGATGTAACGATCCAACGCGTCACCGAGCGACGCGAACAGCACGACCGATCTGTCAACGGCTTCGCTGAGCACGGCGTCGCGTAGATCCGAACCGTCGAGGTCTCCCTGGAGATCGACGATCGCGTTCTCCATTCCCGTGGCGTACGCGCCCCGCAGGGCCTCGACCTCGGCGGTGTATCCGGACGCAAGCCCCTCGACTTCAGGTGCGTACTCGTCGAAGGAGCCGCCCGTCGTCGAACACGCCGCGCCGAGCACAGCAGCCAACACGAAGAGTGCGACGACACGCGTCACGTTGGAAGCAGATCGCTGAGCGGCACGAAGGATTCGGCGATGGCGTTGCATGCGACGTCCGATATCGAAGCCCGGCAGAAGAGTTCATATCGAAGCCCCGCCTCCGTCCAGCCGAGGCTCAGACCGTCGGGAACCACGATGGGAACGATGTCGCTCTTCGCTGCACCGATGCCCTCGGGAGCCGATCCGACGCGAAGCACTGAGGCCCGTCCGCTCTCAACCGTATAGGGCTCAACGGTCCACAGACCGAACGCGGCGGACGTATCCGGGTCGAGCGCTCCGCTCGCCGGATCGAACACGAGCTGGCTGGTCACCCATCGGACATCTCCCGGAATCGTGGCCGGAAACTGTATGGTCGGGAGCGCTGAGGCGATCTCAGATCGGCTCGCTTGAACGAACCGGCTTCCGATCTGCCGACCCCAGACGGTGGCAATCGTCGCCCGGGGATCGGTGCCCGGTGGAACCGTGGCGATGTCGTCGTTCACCCAGAGGGCGTCGCCGGCTTCGACCATCGCCTCGTCACCGATCTCGACGACGATCGAGGGAGGAATGGTCGTGGCAACCGTCGCCGCCGTGACCCACCGGCCGGTGGCTTCTCCGACGTGTTCGAGCGGTCCCGCCTCGCCGCACGCCGAGGCGACAGCCCCAAGGACGAGAGCGATGATCAGTATCCGGATTCTCACAATGGCCCAAGTTTGCCACCGATCATCGAATACCGGCGTTCAACTCCCTACGATCGACGGATGCCCCGTCGCATCATCGATCTCCACCTCGACGGATACGACGACCGCACCGGCTTCGACACGGGTGTATCGCATGCCCTGCTGGAACGCGTTTCCGGTGGGATGGTCGGCGAGACGGTCCGCATCTCAGCACCGGGGCCCGTCGTTGCATTCGGAAAGCAGGACACCCACTCCCCCGGCTTCGCCACCGCCGTCGATCGTACGCGTCGGCACGGGTATAGCCCCGTCATCCGCCTGCCGGGTGGACGTGCCGCCGTGTTTCACCCGCTCACCGTCTCGTTCTCCTGGACATTTCCCGATCCCGACCCGGTCGCTGGTGTTCGGGAACGCTTCACCGAAACGGCGGATCTCGTCGTCCGGACACTCCAACTGCTCGGCGTGCCGGCAGCCGTAGGTCCGGTCGACGGCGAGTACTGCCCGGGTGAGTACAGCGTGAACCACGCCGGCAAGGTGAAGCTCGCCGGAATCGGTCAGCGGCTCGTACGCAGCGCCGCTCACGTCGGAGGTGTAATCGTCGTAGGCGACTCGGCCCGCACCCGGGAGATCCTCGTCCCGGTGTACGACGCGCTGGGTCTCGGCATGGATCCGACCACGGTCGGCGCCGTCGAAGACTACGTTCCCGGTGTCACAGTCGATTCGGCCATCGACGCCATGGTCGAGGCACTCTCGGAAAGAGCCATTGTGACCGTCCAAGCGTTTGACGACGAGACGCTCAAACGGGCATCCGAGTTGGCCCCGATTCACGTCGCACATGCGCAGGACCTTGCATGACCGATCTCCTCCGCCGAAACTAGAGCCATGCACATCGTCATCATCAACGGCCCGAATCTGAATCTGCTCGGAACGCGGGCTCCCGAGATCTATGGATCGACGACGCTCCACGACGTCGAGGGAATGTGCAGTCGCTGGGCTGCGGAGGTCGGTGCTACGACGACCGCATACCAGTCGAACCATGAAGGCGACATCATCGACCGGCTGCAACGATCCTCGGGCGTGGATGGCATCGTTATCAACCCGGGCGCGCTCACGCACTACTCGTACGCCATCAGGGATGCCATCGAGGCAATCACGGCTCCCACGGTCGAGATCCACATCTCGAACATCCATGACCGGGAACCCTGGCGCCGAACGTCCGTCGTCTCAGATGTCTGTGAGGCAACGATCTTTGGAAGGGGCGTAAACGGCTACCGGGACGCGATCCGCCACCTCGCATCTCGAGCCGCTTGGCCGGCCGAAACGATCCCATACGGTTCGGCGGCAGACGAGGTCGGAGATCTTCGTGTTCCGCCCACGGACGGTCCTCACCCCGTCGCCGTTCTCCTCCACGGCGGGCATTGGAGGGAAACCATCGGACGCGACCGTCTCGACGGAGTGGCGATCGATCTCACGAAGCGGGGGTGGGCAACCTGGAACATCGAGTACCCGCGCGTCGGAGGCGGCGGGAACTGGGCCACGACACCGGCATCCGTCGAAAGGGCTCTCGACGTGCTTGCGACGATGACCAAGGACCGGAACCTAGATCTGTCCCGGGTGATCATCGTCGGTTGCGGCTCCGGCGGCCATCTCGCGATTCTCTCGGCGACTCGAGACCGCGATCCGCGGTTCATCGCCGTTGCAGGCCTTGCCCCGGTCGGTGATCTCTCGACGGCCGCTCAGATGAACGTCGGAGACGGTGCCGTCCCGGCATTCATGCGCGGGACACCCGAAGACCAGCCGGAAAGGTACGCCGCCGTGTCCCCGGTCGCGCACCTTCCCCTCGAAATCCCCTTGCTCGTCGTCCACGGCGACCGCGATGAACGGATCCCCGTGGACCTGAGCCGCTCCTTCGTCGGACGGGCGGCGGATCTCGGCGACTCCGTCGTCTATCGCGAGTTCGAAGGCGTCGGCCACGAGGCACTCACGGAAACCGACTCACCGGCATGGCACACCGTTGCAGACGAGATCGATCGATTCAGGAAGTGAACTCGATCAGCCGCGTCAGGCCCTCCTCGAGATCCTCATCGGAGAGGGCGAATGAGAGGCGGGCGTAGCCCGGGGCACCAAATGCCTCACCGGGAACGATCGCAATCTTGATCTCATCCAACAACAACGCGGCGAGGTCCATCGTGGTCCGGGCCGTCCGACCGTGAAGGTCGCGGTCGAGAAGACCGCGCAGATCGGGGAAGGCGTAGAACGCTCCCTCTGGTTCGGCACACCGCACGCCGGGGACCTCCCGGAGCATCCGGACCATCGTCTTCCTTCTCCGATCGAACACGGATCTCATCACGTCAACCGCATCCAGAGGCCCGTCGACGGCGGCGATGGCCGCACGTTGGGAAATGTTCGCCACGTTCGATGAGATGTGGCTCTGAAGCCGCGTTGCCGCCCCGACCATGTCGGTCGGACCGATCATCCAGCCGACCCTCCATCCGGTCATCGCATAGGTCTTCGCCACCCCGTTGACAACGATCGTCCGATCCGCTGCAGCAGGTGCCACGACCGGAAGGGAATGGAATGTTGCGTCTCCGTACACGAGGTGCTCATAGATCTCGTCGGCCACGATCCAGATGTCTCGTTCGGCGGCCCACCGTCCGATCTCCGCGATGCGGTCCCGTCCGTACACGGCTCCGGTCGGATTCGACGGCGACACGAAAATGAGCGCTTTCGTCCGTTCCGTCGTGGCGGCTTCGAGTTGGTCGATCGTGACTTCGAACCCCGATACCTCATCCGTCGGAATCGGTACCGGGATGCCGTCTGCGAGCCGGATCGCTTCCGGGTACGTCACCCAGTACGGCGCCGGAAGCAGCACCTCGTCCCCCGGATCGAGAAGGGACTGGAACGCCAGGTACACGGCTTGCTTGCCGCCGTTCGTGATCATCACCTGAGAGGGATCGATGATCAGGCCGGAGTCTCTCGCCGTCTTCTTCGCAACGGCCTCACGAAGGGCCGGCAAACCTGCCGCCGCCGAGTATCGGAAATTGGCGGGATCATGAAGCGCTTCACGCGCAGCGTCGACGATGTAGGCCGGCGTTGGGAAGTCGGGTTCGCCCGCACCGAATCCGATGACCGGTTCGCCGGCTGAGCGCAAGGCCTTGGCCTTCGTTGTGATCGCAAGTGTCGCCGACTCGGCAACACCGGCCGCTCGCCGGGATACTGCTGATGCCGTCATGATGTTCACCTTCACTGAGAGAACGCTTCACAATAGGCGCCGGTAAATTCATGCGATAGATTGCCCCCATGGAACCATTCAACGACTACGACCGATACGACGCGATGGGCCTTGCGCGACTCGTTGCGGACGGTGACGTTCATCCGCTCGAACTCGTCGAAGCCGCCGCCGCCCGGATCGAAACCGTGAACCCCACAGTCAACGCCGTCATCTGGGAACGGATCGACGAGGCTGGTCTGGAAGCCGGTTCCGGTGTTCACGACGGGCCATTCGCCGGGGTTCCCATCCTCATCAAAGATCTCGTGGTCGAGAAGGGGAAGCCGGCGACCTTCGGCTCTGTCTTCTTCCGCAACTACATCGGCGAGACTACATCCGAGTTCCGTCATCGCATCGACCGCTCCGGGTTCATCGACCTCGGGCGAACGAACACCCCGGAATTCGGCCTGCTTCCCACCACCGAGCCCACCCTCTACGGCCCCACGAAGAACCCCTGGGACCTGACCCGGTCAACCGGCGGATCCAGCGGTGGCGCCGCGGCGGCCGTGGCCGCGGGGATCGTCCCACTTGCACAGGGAAGCGACGGAGGCGGATCGATCAGGATCCCGGCGTCGGCGACGGGGCTTTTCGGTCTCAAGCCGTCACGGGGGAGGAACCCGCGGCGGCCCGGCTCATCGATCGACCACCTGTCGGTCGAACACGCCATCACGCGCAGCGTCCGGGACAGTGCAGCATTCCTCGACGCCATCTGGGGACCGGTCCCCGGCGACCAGTACTGGGCGCCCCCACCCGGCGCATCGTTCCTGGAGGCCACCGAACGGGATCCGGATTCGTTGACGATCGCATTCAGCGTTCGCGACTTCCGAGGAGACCGTGCACATCCCGAATGCGAAGCCGCGGTGCTGGAGACCGCCCGACTCCTCGAGAATCTCGGGCACCACGTCGTCGAAGCAGAACCGGACATCAACGGTTCCCTGCTGGCCGACGCGTTCATGGAACTGTGGGCGGCGCTCGCCGCAACAGGATTCGGTCTCGTGCTACGCGGTGCCTCGCAACTCAAACCTGCCGTCGGCCGTCTCCGCCGCGTCGCCGGTGATCGTCGGACGATGCGTCTCATCAGCCGCTTCGACCAGCGAGAGACGGGCAAGCCTGCCTTCGAACCCTTCACATTCGCTCTCGCCGAGCGATCCGGTCGCAGATCGCAGGTCGATCTGCTCGAGGCAGAGCTTGCGCTGCAAACGATCGCCCACCAAACCGGCGACTTCCTCTCCACATTTGATCTGTTCCTCACGCCCGTCCTCGGGTCACCCCCGGTTCCGCTCGGCCGGATCGATCAGAACCTGCCGTGGGACGAGTTCGTCGACATGATCTTCCGCTATGTGGCCTTCACCCCGCTCGGCAACTTTGCCGGCCTTCCCGCCATGTCGGTGCCACTGCACTGGACGCCGGACGGTCTTCCCGTTGGGTCGCACTTCCTCGCCCGATTCGGGGACGAGGAGACGCTGCTCTCACTCGCAGCGCAGCTCGAGCGTGCCCGCCCCTGGGGGGATCGACGGCCGCCACTCCCCGTCTGACACGGCGCGATATCCGCCGGTTTCACCGTTCTGGGGGCCGCAGAAGCACCTATACGCGCGTGCGAGCCCTGGGTTCGCCGGGCACGGGCCGGCGTCGCTATTCGGCCGCGATGCGGCTTCCGAGCTCGCGGTCGAGGAAGAGCATTCCGTGGGGGCCGCCTTCCGCGAGGGCGAGATCGTCGAGGATCTGGGAGAACGTGGCCTCCTCCTCGATCTGCTCGGTCACGAACCAGTCGAGCAGCGGCACCGAAGCGAAGTCCTGCTCCGATACGGCGAGCCCGTACAGGTTGTTGATCGCCGCCGAAACCCCACGTTCCTGGGCCAAGCCCGTCTCGAACACGTCGACGACACCGTCGAACTCGGACGGCGGGGCATCGAGGGGTCCCAGGAGGACGCGACCGCCGCGGTCGAGAACGAACTGGTAGAACTTCATGGCGTGCTCGGTCTCTTCAGCCGACTGTGCGTGCATCCATCGTGCCATGCCGCTGAAGCCGGCAGATTCGAGCCACGCACCCATCGACAGGTAGTTGTGTGCTGCCTGCAACTCCATCGTGATCTGGTCGTTGAACGCTGCATTCATGGTTTCGCTGATCTGCATCCGGTCTCCTCTCGATCGATGTGGATGGTACCGGATCTGTCGATAGGCTTCTCCGCATGACCATCGTCGCCGTTTTCGTCACCGTCGTGTTCACCGCAGCACTCGTCTGGTCGGAGACCACGGACTCCCCCGCGCTCCGCTGGTTCAAGATGGTCGCATCGACCGGATTCATCGCCATCGCGTTGTCCGTCGGAGCCCCATCGTCGACGTACGGTCGGATCGTCCTTGTCGCTCTCGCGCTGTCCTGGATGGGAGATCTCCTCCTCACGTACCGGTCCCGCCCGGCGTTTCTGGCGGGCCTGATTGCCTTCCTCCTCGGTCACGTTGCTTTCGTCAGCGCCTTCTGGTCTCTCGGCGTCGCAGCCTCCTTCGCTCTTCTTGCGGCGATCGCCGTCACATTGATCGCGACCGTGGTCTTCAAGTGGCTCTCCCCGCACGTCGGAGACATGAAGGTCCCCGTCGTGGCGTACATCGTCGTGATCTCGGTCATGGTCGTGTTCGCGTTCGGCGCCTACGGAAGCGGTGCCAGTGTGCTCGTCCCGATCGGGGCCGTCCTCTTCTTCATCTCCGATCTGTTCGTTGCCCGAAATCAGTTCGTGACACCCGACGTCACGAACCGCATCTGGGGACTCCCGCTCTACTACCTCGCACAGATCCTCCTTGCCCTCTCGACCGCGAACTGAGACGGGGTAGGCTCGGAACATGATGCGTCTGATGCTGATGAGACACGGCAAGTCCGACTGGAACACCGACGTTCGGGGCGACCTCGCCAGACCGCTCAACAGTCGGGGTGAGCGGGCCGCGGCCACCATGGGCGTCGTACTCGAGAAGATGGGAGAAGTACCCGATCGGATCGTCTCGTCCCCCGCGGTACGGGCAGAGACAACCGCTACGATCGCCCGCACGTCCGGGGGGTGGTCTGCGCCCGTCGAAGTCTCCGAGGGGCTCTACGGCGGTGGTCCGGCCGAAACCCTGGCCATCGCTGCAGCCGTCGGCGCCGACGCCCATCGTCTCATGCTCGTCGGCCACGAACCCACGTGGTCACTGCTGGCACGCCACCTGACGGGTGGGCGGGTGATCGTCAAGACCGGCACCGTCCTCGCGTTCGACCTTGACGCGACCGCATGGAGCGAAGCCGAACGCTGCCACGGCGCACTCGCCTACGCTCTCCACCCGAAGATGTTCGACGAGGAATGGAATCTCCGATGATCGATCTCCGATCCGACACGGTCACCCGACCGACCGAGGCGATGCGCGCTGCGATGGCATCCGCCACCGTGGGCGACGACGTCCTCGGCGATGATCCCACCGTTCGCCGGCTCGAGGAACGGGTGGCGGGTCTGCTCGGCAAGGAAGACGCTGTGTATGTTCCCTCCGGGACGATGGCGAACCAGGTCGCACTCCGGGTCCACACCCGTCCCGGCGATCGCGTCGTCATGGACGCCGACTCGCACATCCGTATCCATGAGAGCGGGGCTCCGGCCGCCCTCGCCGGCGTGACGATCGCTCCCGTCGACGGAGACCACGGAGTCTTCACCGCGGACCAGCTTCTCGAAGCCGCTCCCGGCCCATCCCCCGACTTCCCCCCCGGGCTCTTCGATCCCACGACGCTCGTCACGATGGAGAACACTCACAACGAAGCGGGTGGCACGATCTGGCCGCTCGAAGCGATGCAGTCCATCCGGGCCACCGCATCGCGCCTCGGACTTGGCGTCCACCTCGACGGTGCACGGCTCTGGAACGCCTCCGCAGCCACCGGAGTCGACCTCGCCACCTACGCCGCAACCGCAGACACGGTGAATGTCTGTTTCTCGAAAGGCCTCGGCGCCCCCATCGGGTCGGCACTCGTCGGTCCCCGCGACCTCATCGACCGGGGTCGGTGGTTCAAGAAGATGTATGGAGGCGGCTTCCGCCAGGCGGGGATCATCGCCGCAGGAGCGGTCTACGCCGTCGATCACCATCGCGAACGCCTCGTCGAGGACCATGCGAACGCCAGGCGCTTCGCCGAAGCCGTCTCCGGAATCGACACGCTTGCGATCGATCTCGCCGGGGTTCACACAAATCTCGTCTTCTTCGACGTCACCGACGCGCAGAAGTTCGTCGATCGACTCCGCGCCGAAGGCGTCGACAGCCTCGCCGTCGGTCCGGACCGGATTCGCGTCGTGTTCCACCTCGATGTGTCCGATGCCGACACGACCGCGGCAATCACTGCGCTTCGGAGAGTCGCGAACGGCTGGACCGGTCCGAGCGTCAGACGAGCGAAGCGGTGACGACTGCTGCGACCGAGAGCACAACCGTCACAATCAGCATCACCGCCACGAACGTACGGGAGATTCCACCGTCGTCGAGCGGATTCCGCATGGGGCGAACGTCGGCAACGACTGCATCGAGGAAATCGTCCTCGCTGGATGTCGATGTCGGTACAGGCATCGCCGGTTCCTCGAACCTGCCGCTGAGGGACCCCGCGAGCGGAACGGCGGAGACGCTCGAGAACTCTGATGGGGAATCGGGTCGAAAGAGGACGGATTCGCCTCCGAGGGTGAGGTTGAACGACCCGTTCTTCTGAGGGGTGATGACGTAGTCGTCTCGAGACCACGTTCCCAGCTGGTTGTCGCCCGCCGTCAGGGTGACCCATTCGGGGTCGAGGCTCAGCGTTGCGGCAAGACCGCTCCCCGCGTCTCCGGGAAGGAGCACATCGCCCGTGAACGTCTTCGTCATCGATCCTCCATCTGTGACTTCACCTCAAGCATCGGCACGAAGGCCCCGCCGAGTGAAGTCGAATTATCGAAAATCACGAGACCTCACTCCGTCGACGGACCAACGCTCGAAGCGATGAGCAACGAAGTTCGTCACACCGTCGACGTGTTCCACGACACCTTCGATGACGACCCCAACCGCCTTACGGGCAACCTCGTAATGCGCTTCCCATACCTGAGGGAGAACGACCACGTTGAGGAGACCCGTCTCATCCTCGAGATTCAGAAACCGCACTCCTCGCGCCGTCGAAGGACGCTGTCGGTGCGTCACGATGCCGCCGACACGGGCCCGTTTCCCATGACGGCGTCCTTCGAGGATGCCGGCAATCGAGGTACACCCGACCGAATCGAGGGTATCCCTCGCAAACGCCACCGGGTGCGTCGTCGAGATCCCCGTGGACCAGAGGTCCGCCTGGACCTGCTCAGGATCGTCCATCGGACGCAACGCTGGAGGTCCCTCGCCGGGTGGAAGGGGCAGTCGACCCGGACCGAGTTCGGCGAGACTCCCGGCGATCCACATCCCATCTCTCCGATCCAGGCCGAGGGGGTTCAGAGCACGGGATGCGGCAAGTCCCTCATAGGCATCGAGAGGAAGACCGGTACGGTGTGCCAGATCCTCGGGTCCGGTGAACTCACCTCCGAGCATGCGAGCGGCCTCGATCCGCACGATTTCGGCTTCGCCCAGATTCCGCACGTATCGGAGACCGATCCTGAGGGCGACGGCGCTGCGTACCGGGTCATCGATGGGTCCCCGGCCGCGTCGCCAGGTGCCGCCCAGGTAGCGAACGACATCGCCGATATCGGCACCGATGGGTTCGATGGTGCAGTCGAACGATGACGAGTTCACGTCGGGGGGGAGAACGATGACACCGTGGTGCTGGGCGTCCTGGACGAGCGAGTTCGGCGTGTAGAAGCCCATCGGCTGCGCGTTGAGCAGACCGGCGAAGAACTCGGTCGGCCAGTGGTACTTCAACCAGGCGGCCGCGTACACGATGTAGGCGAACGAGACGGAGTGGCTCTCCGGGAACCCGAACGACGCGAACCCCTGCAGCTTCTCCCAGATCTCAGCGGCCGCCGCTCCCGTGATACCATTGCGACTCATGCCGGAGTAGACCTCCTCACGAAGACGCTCCATGGCCTCAGAAGCCCGCTTGTGCGTCATCGCCTGACGCAGACGGTCCGACTGTCCCGGGGTGAAACCCGCACAGACCCGTGCGAGCTCCATCAGCTGCTCCTGGAAAATCGGAACGCCGAGTGTCTTTCGCAGGATCGGTTCGGCGGAGGGGTGCGGATACGCGACCGCTTCCTCCCCGTTCCGGCGTCGGAGATACGGATGGACGGACTGGCCCTGGATCGGGCCGGGCCGGATCAGCGCCACTTCGACTGCCAGGTCGTAGAAGGTTTTCGGCTTCAGCTTCGGCAGGGTCGCCATCTGCGCCCGGGACTCCACCTGGAAGATCCCGACGGTGTCGGCCCGGGTCAGCATGTCGTAGACGATGGGTTCCTGAGGGATCGTTGCAAGGTCGAGTTCCATCCCGTGCGCCCCGGCAATGAGATCGACGCTCAAATGCAGCGCGTTGAGCGCACCGAGTGCGAGCAGGTCGAACTTGACGATCCCCATCGAAGCACAGTCGTCTTTGTCCCACTGGAGGACCGATCGATCCTGCATCCTGCCCCACTCGAGGGGGACGGTCTGCCAGAGGGGGCGCCGGGAGACGACCATGCCGCCCGAGTGGATGCCGAGGTGACGGGGGAATCCGTCGAGACGGTGGCACACGTCGACGATCAGGTCGCTCGTGAGCCCCTCGGGGAGGTCGACGTCTGTTCCGATCGTTGCCGGGTCGCGACTGTCGAGGTAGCGCGTGAGACCGTTCACCTGGGCCTGTGTGAGGCCGAAGGCCTTCCCGACGTCCTGGAGTACGGAGCGGGCCCGGTACGTGATCACGTTCGCGACCATCGCCGCCCGCTCCCTCCCGTATCGCCGGTAGCAGTATTGGATCACTTCCTCACGACGTTCCGCTTCGAAATCGATGTCGATGTCCGGGGGGCGTCCGCGCTCTTCCGAGAGGAATCGTTCGAACGGGAGATGGAGACGGATCGGGTCGACGCGCGTCAGATTGAGGCAGCGGCAGACGGCGGAGTCCGCACCGGACCCGCGGATCTGGCAGTAGATGTCCTGCGAACGGGCGAACGTGACGATGTCCCACGCCACGAGGAAGAACCCGGAGAAGCCGAGTTCGGAGATGACGGCGAGTTCATGGTCGAGTCGGCGCCGTGCTTCGGGGTCGATTCCGCCGTCTGCGCCCGGGTACACCGTCCGGGCCCCCTCATCGACGAGGTGGGAGAGGTACTCGTCTTCGGTCGTGAACGCCCCGGGCATGGGGAAGTCCGGGAGCTCGGGTGCGAGGAGATCGAGATCGAATGCGAGAGACGCACCGAGATCCGCCGCCCGTTCGACGGCTCCCGGGTAGCGGGCGAACCGTGCGGCCATCTCGGCCGGTGACCGCAGATGACGCAGGTCGGTCGCAGGCCGGAATCCGTCCGCCGCATCGAGATCTCTCCGACCCGCGATCGCGGAGAGCACCTCCGCGAGATCGGCATCCCTGCGGTCGGCGTAGTGGACGTTGTTCGTCGCCACGTATGGAAGGTGGAGCCGGCGCGAGACTTCGACAAGAAGATCGTTGCGATCATCGTCGTCCGGCATGCCGTGGTGTGTCAGTTCGATGTAGAGGCGTCCGGGGAAGATGTCGCGGAGTGACGCAGCGGCGGTCATCGCACCGGCGAGGTCCCCGGCCTGTGCTGCGCGGGGTACGGCTCCGTTCCTGCACCCGGTCAGGGCGACGATCCGCCCGTCTCTGGACGCGGTGGCGAGACGCTCGTAGTCGTAGACCGGCCGGTCCTTCTCTCCGTCGAACTGGCCGCCGGTCACGAACCGGCTCAGGGCCGCGTACCCCTCCGGATCGGGGGCGAGCAGAACGAGGTGATCCGTTGGAGCGATCTTCGTCGGCTTGCTTCCGTGCATCCGCCGAATCCTTCCGCGTCGCGGCGCCGGGTCCGGTTCGCGCGATGACTTCGCTCTCCTCGGAGCGATGGCGGCCGGCGCCGGTGAACGGCGAGGCATCCCGATCTCCGTCCCGTAGACGACCGGGAGACCGATCTCACGCGAAGCGGTGTGCATCTTGACCACGCCCCGGAACCCGTCATGATCGGTGACGGCGATTGCCACATAGCCGAGGTCGGCGGCTCGGACGACCAGCTCACGCGGGTGTGATGCCCCGTCGAGGAAGCTGTAGTTGGTGTGTGCGTGGAGCTCCGCGTATCGTGCCACACTTCCATCGTAATCGAACATGTGTTCGATGTTCTCATGCCGTCGTCGATCGGCCACAATGGGACCATGCTCGACGAATACGGTTCAGAAGACCTCACGCCGGAAGAGATCGAGCAGCTCCGGCGGCGGCAACTCGTTCGCTCGGTGATCGTCATCATCGTCGTCGTTGCGATGATCGCCGCGATCCTCATCCCCGTCATCGTCAGGGTCGTCTCCACATCACAGCCTCCCGAAACCGTGATCGCGCACCACGCGGTGATCGCATGGCGTAGGATGGTCCTATGAAGGAGTTTTCCATCACCCTCGCGAACCAGCCGGGTCAGCTCGCAACGCTGGCCCGCAGTCTCTCGAACGCCGGCGCCCGCATCGAATCCCTCGCCGCGATCGCCGAGGATGGGAAGAGCCTCGTTCGTTTCATGGCCGACGATTCCGATGCCGCTCGCCGCGTCTTGCGTGAAGCGGGCCTCAAGTTCAGCGAGCGTCCGGTACTCGACACCTTCCTCCCGAGAACGGCCGGAGCGCTCGCCGACGTAGCTCAACACCTTGCGGATGCCGGGGTCAACATCGACTCCATCTACCTCCTCCACTCGAACGCGGAGGGGCTTCACTTCGCCGTCACCGTCGATGATCCAGAGGCGGCACGGGCCAACCTGCCCTGATCACATCCCGCATTCGCTCTCGCCGGTTCTGCTCTGCTCGGCGACGCCCTCCTCGAGCACTTGGCGAACCTTCCACCGGATCCTGCTCACGTTCGGGATCGGATAGCCGCCGGGAGCGCGACCGTCGTTGTAGGTCGGGGGAACGAACCCGACCGTCGCGATCCGGTCGAGATCGATGCGACCGAGGATGTCCACCATGTCCGGGAGCAGACTCAGCGGGATGTCCGTGACGACGGATCGCTCCACCACGTCGGCCATCGTGTGGAACGACCGGACGAGGGTGAACGGGTCTGCCTCGTCGACGGCGGCCCGTATGAGGCATCGCTGTCTCACCATTCGCGCGTAGTCGGAGGAACCGATCCTCCAGCGGGAGTAGGCGAGCGCCTCGAGTCCGGTGAGGTGGTTCATTCCGGGTTCGACGTTCACCTTCGCCTTGGGCGAATCCTCCGACGGGGCCGACACCATCACATGGAACGGTTCCTGGACCATCACGTCGACGCCGCCCAGAACGTCGACCAGGTCGACGAAACCGGCCATGTTGACCATGAAGTAGTAGTCGATGGGCAGGTCGACGAGGTTCGAGATCACGTCCTTGAGCGCGGCCAGTCCGGGATCGGGCGTGTCCGGGTACGAACGGGTCCAGTCCTGGGTGTATTGATGGACGCGGTTGAGCATCTCAGGGAAGCACCGGCAGGACACGAACTCCGGACGATCGGGGATCCCGTCGCCGTCTTCATCGACCCAGTCGTCCGGGTACCCGTCCTCGTCCTCATCGACGGCTTCGCGTTCGATCGCTCGCTTCTCGAGCTCGATGAAGGAACGCTCGAATCGCCGCGGAAGCGGTACTCGTTTGAAGTTGCGCGGCAATCCGAACAGCGCAGCGTCGCCCGTCTCGACGTCGACCGTCGCGACGATCATCGAGTCGGTTCGCAACCCCTCGCGACCCGGACCCTCATCAGCACCGACGAGCAGGATCGTGAGTCGCTTCGCCCCGACCCGTTCATCGAACGGCGGGAAGGGCGCTGCGAGGCTCGGCGGCGCGATGATCTCGACCCATTCGTCGATGGCGTCTGGATCACCGGTCCCCTTCCGGAACACCAGATTGCGGGTTGAACGGGTGGACTCGAAGCCGATCGGGTCGAACCAGTCCGGTCGACCATCCGGGATCTGAGGCTCTCGGACCGGCTCTTGCATCACTCGTCGAGGCGCCGTGGTTGTCGCCGGGCTTTCGGCGGTGACGAAGACGGTCTCGAGGAGCGTGATCCCACGGATCGTGTACGACGCGGCAATCGCATGCGGAGCGACGACCAGCACGGCGAGAACGCCGACCATTACCGCTGCCGCACGGGCGGATGTGCGCCCGCCGGTGCGAAGGTATGCGTCGACCACAGCGGCGATCCGCCACACGACGGCGAGGACGTTCAATCCGAGCGAGAGTCGTAACACCGATGGCCTGACCATCCAGCCCAGGATCGCTCCGATTCCGACCGCCCCGGTCCCAACGCCGACGGCAGCGATGACGGGTCCGACCGCAAGGGGGGCGAAGAAGATCCCCGCTCGGATACGATGTCCTGCGTACCACTGACCTGCGCCCGGGATGATGGCAGAAGCGACCGCAGCGATGATCGGCGACTTGGCCGACTCGCTCCCCCGTTCTCGACGCTCCGTCATGCCCCTACGGTAGGCCGATCCCCCCGTTCCGTGGACGCACCCCTAGACCATGTCCACGGCGCTGATGGCCCATGCGACGCCGTCCTCCGGATCCTCGACGGCCAGGTGCAGGGCCCATCCCCCGACGGCGTCCCCGGGATCCCACAGCATCCACCGCAGCTCGTTCGTCTCGACGAGTGCTCCCGGGTCGTCCGGCATCTCATCGAAGCCGAGGACCGCGGCGAGGACCCACCAGGCGAGCGTCCGGCCGATCGGCGTTCCCCTCCTGCTGCCGAACGCTCCGCCGCTCGCACCCGCCCACACCATGGCGGAGAGGGCTTCGGCTGCGGTCACGTCCGCCACACGAGCCCGGTGGGGACCGAGCGCGCGAATGGCGCTGTGGGCGTCACCCCACACCTGGACCACGTCGGCGTGCCCGCTCGACTCGTCCCACCATGGTCGCACGAGCGCCATCAGGGCTTCACCGGGCCCGTCGTCATCCGTCGTCTCGCCGGGCTGCGGGAGGTCGATCCATTCGAGCGGCGTGCGCTCCCCCTCCGGGAAGTCGACGCCGTCGGATCGGTAGACGGCCGTCGTGTAGCGCGGCTCCCACGGTTGGAGCGTCGGAGGAATCTCGAGGATGTGTGCGTCGATCGAGTCGGGGTCCACGGTGTCGCCGCGAATGGCTCGTTCGTGGGCAATCATCGCTCGCAGCGACGGGATTGCGACGAGCGGCTCCAGCTCTGCCCATGTGTGCCGGGACGCCGCGACCTCCCAGAGCGGACCGGAACCGTACCGGCCCTTCCCGTGGCCGAGGACGGCCGCGGCCTGTTCCGCCGGGGCGTCGAGCGCCAGCCGGTACTCGGCGTACTCTGCGGGACCCCATACCTGCTTGCCGCGCTCGACGGCCTCCCGGCACCGGTCCCGTACCGCCTCGATCCCGGCCCAGTCCCGCGAGGTGACCAGACCATCGACGAACCGGACGAGTCCGTCTAGATCGCTCGATTCGATCAGCGTGGTGAGCGCATCGTTTTTCACACGACAGACGTTAGGCCATCGCACGCTCTGCACCGTCGCTCGTGGACCTCTCATTGCGGCCGCTCGCGCCGGTGCAGCAGAGCGTGATGAAGAACGAGTCGCCCTAACCTGGCCTCATCCTTCAGAAAGGCGCTCGTGGGCATTCGCTGCGGCATCGTCGGTCTCCCAAACGTCGGAAAGTCGACGCTGTTCAACGCACTGACGCGCGGCGAGATCCAGGCCGAGAACTATCCGTTCTGCACGATCGAACCGAACCTCGGAGTGGCTCTCGTGCCGGACGAACGGCTTGCCAAGATCGCCGACATCGTCCACCCGGAAGCCATCGTCCCGACCGTCGTCGAGTTCGTCGACATCGCCGGCCTCGTGGCTGGGGCATCCCAGGGCGAGGGACTCGGCAACCAGTTCCTCCATCACATCCGCGAGACCGACGCCATCGCCCAGGTAGTGCGGTGCTTCGACGATCCGAACGTGGTTCACGTCGCAGGGGAGATCGACCCCGTCTCGGACCTGGAGACGATCGATACGGAGCTCGCCCTCGCCGACCTCGAGGGGGTCGCCCGGGCAATCGACAAGGCCGAGCGTAAAGCCAGGGCCGGGGAGAAGGAAGCCGCAGCGGCCCTCGCCGTCTACGAACGCCTCCAGGCCCACCTGTCGGACGGACGTCCGGTCCGCTCGATGGAGATCTCAGAGGCTGAACGACCCATCGTTCGGGATCTCTTCCTGCTGACGGCAAAGCCGGCGATGTACATCGCCAACGTTTCTGAGGATGGCCTCGGTGAGAATCCGTACGTCGATGCGGTCCGGCAATACGCCGCACACGAAGGCGCCGACGTGGTCGTCATCTCCGGGAACCTGGAGGCCGAACTCGCGCTCCTCGATGACGCCGATCATGATGAGATGCTCGCCGAATACGGCCTGACGGAACCCGGGTTGAACAAGGTCATCCGCGCCGCATATCACCTCCTCGGCCTCCGAACGTTCTTCACCGCGGGCCCGAAAGAGGCACGGGCGTGGACCGTCCGGCAGGGCGCAACCGCGCCGCAGGCTGCCGGAGAGATCCACACCGACTTCGAGAAGGGGTTCATCCGGGCCGAAGTGATCGCCTACGACGACTTCATCGCCCACAACGGCGAACAGGGAGCGAAAGACGCCGGCAAGTGGCGTCTGGAAGGTCGCGACTACATCGTGCAAGAAGGCGACGTGATCTTCTTCCGCTTCAACCTCTAACGACACGAACCCAGGGTTCTCTGCTTTGTATATGACGTTGCGAGCCCGCGGTTCGCAGGGCCCTTCCATTCCGCGGGCCCGGGACGCCAAATAGGGCGCAGAGAACCCTGGGTTCGTGTCGGGGTGGGGTAGCCTTGGCGGCATGGTTGGGACGTTGTGGAGAGTCGTGAAGGGCCCGCTCGCCGTCGGAGGCGTGCTCGGCGCCCAGCTGGTCCAGGCCATCCAACGCCCCGATCTCGAGAGCCTCACGGATCAACATCCATCCGGCGTGTTCGGCGATCCCTCGCTCCCTCCACTGAAGATCGTCGTCCTCGGTGACAGCACCGTGACGTGTCCAGGAGTCGAGCCGCTCGACGCCTGCTGGACCAGGCGGACGGCGCTGGCGTTCTCGGATAGGTATCACGTCGAACTCGTTTCGGTGGCCGTCGGTGGTGCGAAGATCGCCGACGTGCGTGGCGAACAGATGCACCGCGCCATCCTCACCGGCGGGGATCTCGCGATCGTATGCGTCGGTGGAAACGATGCTCTGCGCGGAACGCCGGTCGATCGATTCGAGAGGGCCTACGACCACGTTCTTCGCACCTTGACCACCACATTCGACGCTGTCGCTGTGTGCGGCGTGGGCGATCTGGGAACGATCCCCCGTCTCCCCGCTTTGGTTCGCGGCGTCGCACGCGTCCGCTCCCGGTCGATCGACCACGCCATCGGCCGCGTTGCCTCCCGGCACGGTGTTCCGAAATCCCGCGCCTGGGGTCCGGAGTACGCCGCGTTCGAGACCGACCCGCAGGTATGGGCCGGAGATCTCTTCCACGCATCGGCGGCCGGACATGCCATCTACGCCGACGCAGCGATCCCCCTCGTCGAAGAAGCCCTCAGATGGTCGGGCTTCGCTCCGCGAGGAAGTGACGAATCATCGACGTGACGGTGCCGATCGCACCCGGGTTGTAACCCTCCGGAACGATGATGTCGGCATACCGCTTCGACGGTTCGACGAACTGCAGATGCATGGGACGCACCGTCTTCTCATACTGAGCGAGCACGGAATCCACAGTACGGCCGCGCTCGACGATGTCCCTCGTGAGGCGTCGTATGAGCCTGAGGTCCGCATCGGTGTCGATGTAGACCCGCAGATCCATCAACTCGCGAAGCGACGGCTCGGCGAGGATCAGGATCCCCTCGACGAGGATCACCGACTCGGGCTCGACGTGCACCGTCTCGGCTGCACGCGTGTGGTTGGCGAAGTCGTATACCGGCCGATCGATGGCCCTGCCCTCGCGGAGCGCCATCAGGTGGCCGACCAGCAGCTCGTTCTCGAGTGAGTCCGGATGGTCGTAGTTGATCTTCGTCCGTTCCTCGTATGTCAGGTGCGCCTGATCGCGGTAGTAGGCGTCGTACGGCAGTCGGGCTACGACTCCGGTGCCGACGATGTCGACCACGCTCTGGGCGATGGTTGTCTTCCCCGAACCCGACCCGCCAGCGATGCCGATGATGAGCGGGTGTTCGGGATCTTCGCCGTGGGGCCACGATGCCGCGTGGCCGAAATGCTTTTCCAGGTCGAACGCCATGGATTCCGAGTCTAGGTCTCTGTGACCCCCCGGTGCATCGCGGCTGAAGTCCCGACATGTGACCGACGGTGAAGCCCCCGCGTCATAGCCGGTCTGACGCGAGGCCCCCAGACCCCCAACATCGGCGTCACGAACCAACCCGGAACACCACACCATGAGACACCGCACCCTGATCCTGATCGTCGGCGCCTTCGCCGTCGTCGTTGCTGCCTGTTCCGCTGGGGCGTCCTCGGACACCGAGATTCGCCCCTTCACCGAGGTACAGGCATCGGAGGTCTCCTTCGAGAACGACCCGACGTTCACCGGCGGACATCCCGCGAATCCGGAGTTCAACGACGCATCCTTCGCGGGGCAGGTGCTCCGATTCGGCGTCGCGACGAGCACCGGGGGTAACACCGGCGCGATCGAGATCCGCGCATTCGCCCCCGGCTCGATGTAGCCAGGACCGAAAGCGGTCCCGACCCGTCGTCGACCGATCAGCGAAGCGTGACGTCGCCGGACATCGTGCGGATCGACATCGTGGCGGAAAACGACGGCGCTTCCGCCGACGGCTCCACGAGATTCCGGAACTTGCCCGATCTCGTCCGGATGTCGGCATCAATCGCCATCCCCGGGGCGAGGCCGATGTCGAGGTCGCCGGACATCGTCCCGGCTTTGAACGACGAACCGGAGAATCGCCGGATCTTGATGTCACCACTGGTCGCGTTCACCTCGACCGATCCATCGACGGTCCCGACCGATGCGTCCCCGGACGCTGTGGCGATCGTCAAATCGCCTTCGGCCCGGTCGACCCGAACGTCGCCCGAGGAGGCGGCGAGCCGGGCATCCCCCGTCACCGCGCCGATGGCGATGTCGCCGCTCGCGGTCTTGACTCGAACGCGCCCGCTGCACGCCTCGATGTCGACATCCCCGGAAGCCGCCTTGATCTCAACGCTGGAGGTGGCGACGTTGAGACGGACATCACCCGAAGCCGTTCGACAGGTGAAAGCCGTCCCGGCCGGCACTGTCAGCCTGATCGTCGGCCCGCGGCGGAACAGGCGGCCGCCACCGCGACGCGAACCGATCGAGACCATGTCTCCCGCCTGCGTGACGTCGAACAGATCTACATCCCGCTCGGTCCCTTCGATCACGACGCGGATGGCGCCCGGGTCCCCTTCAACGGCGACGACATCGACGGATGGAGTCTCAACGACGACATGCGGCCGATTCCCAACAACGAACTCTCTCTCTGCCCGGTTCACGTCTCGATCCTTCCGGTGTATCGCCGTCCCGCAGTGCGCTCACGAGCTCTGCTCGCAAGCGTCTTGACGACGTACGTGTTCATCGAGTCTCCGGTCTCACCTGCCGCCTCCTCAATGATCGTCTTGAGATGGTCGGAGAGCCGGAGCGTGATGCGGGCCTCGAGTTCATCCGTGTCGATCGGCTCGGTGTCGGCGGCCGCACGGACCACCAAGATGGGAAGACCTCGGCGGAGTTCCACCGTCACATGATGGCCGGGTAGTTGGGAGTCGGCCTCCTCAGCGGCCTGGGCGGCCAGCCGTCCAGCGGCCCGGTCGATCGCCGGTTCGAGGGCAATCATCAGCGCCTCGGCGGCTCCGGTCACCGCCGGATCGTCACCTGCGAGCCGGAGCTGCGCTTCGAGCGCCCCCTCGATCTCCGCCGCTACAACAGTGGGGTCCATGTTTTCCGCCCTCAGTTTTCGTTGCCCGCGCGGATGAGGCGCAACGCCGAACGGCGCCGTTCTTCTCCATCCCATCCGCAGGATGTTTCGATCATGACCTGTACGACTTCCGGGGTGTTGTACCACAGCATGGGCACTCCTCTCGTCGTCGCCCGACATCCGAACGACATCATTATGATGTCATATTGACATCACTCTGTCAAGATCTTTCGATCGCCCCGGATCCGGCTCCGCTACACTGTCCTCGACCACTCCGGGGAGTTCGGGAACGCCGAACTGAGAGGGCGGCCGATTCAGCATCGCTGTGAACGCCGTTGACCCGCCGAACCTGATCTGGATCATGCCAGCGGAGGGAGCGCGTGGAACGCTTTACCGGCCGAGCAATCATCCTCTCGGGCGGAGAACCGCTCGAGAGCATCAAGACCATCGAGGTGCCCGACCACGACTTCGTGATCGCCGCCGACAGCGGTCTGCGCCACGCACGCGTGCTGGGCCTAGAGGCCGACCTCATCATCGGTGATATGGACTCAGTGGAGCCTTCCAAACTCGCAGACGCGGCGGCGCGCGGATCCACGATCGAACGGTACCCGACGGACAAAGATCGGACCGATCTCGAACTGGCCGTTCACGCTGCGATCGATCGCGGGGCTCGCAACATCACGATCATCGGGGCCCACACGGGACGCCTCGACCATCTGCTCGGGGCCATTGGCCTCTTCGCTTCCATCGCCCCCAAACTCGACCACCTTGTCTGGGTAGACGGGATTACCGACGTCATGGCCTGCTCCCCGGATCGGACGACCACCATCGCAGGAAGAGCGGGCGACCTGGTGTCCCTCCTTCCGACCGGATCCGACGTTCGCGGAGTCACAACGGGTGGCCTCCACTGGCAACTCGCCGACGAGACACTCCCCGCCGGATCGACCCGTGGCCTGAGCAACACGATCGAAACCCCGCCGGCGTGGGTGCGGGTCGACGATGGAACGCTCCTGGTCCTCCATGAAAGGAAACTCCCATGAAACGAACCAGCCTCATCGCTGCAACTGTTCTCGTCGCCCTCATCGGCGCCTCGTGCAGCAGCGAACCGGAGGGACCGAGCGAGATCACCCTGATGACCCATGAGTCGTTCGCGGTCTCCGACGGCATCCTCGAACAGTTCACACAGGAGACGGGAATCGCCGTCACCGTGCTGCGCTCCGCCGACGCGGGAACGATGGTCAGCCAGGCGATCCTGACGAAAGACCATCCCGTTGCGGACGTGATGTACGGGATCGACAACACGTTCCTCAGCCGCGGACTCGACAACGCCCTCTTCCTGCCTCACACCGCAACGGACATCGGCAGTGTCCCCGATGGTCTCCGAGTCAACGGCGACCCGGTCACCCCGATCGACTTCGGCGACGTCTGCCTCAATACCGACCCGACGCGACTTGCGGCGGCCGGCATCGAGGCTCCGGCCACCCTCGCCGATCTCGCCGACCCGGCATACGCCGGTACCCTCGTCGTCGAGGATCCTTCGACGTCATCGCCGGGTCTCGCTTTCCTCCTCGCGTCGATCGCGACCTTCGGCGAAACGGGCGACTACCCGTGGCAGTCGTTCTGGGCCGACCTCGCGGCGAACGATCTGCGCATCGTCTCCGGATGGGACCAGGCTTACTACGGCGAGTTCTCCGGCGGATCGGGTGAGGGGCAGCGGCCGGTCGTGGTCTCGTATGCGACGTCGCCTGCAGCCGAGGTCTTCTTCGGCGACCTCGATGCACCGCCCACGGACATCGTCGACGACGGATGTTTCCGTCAAGTCGAATACGCCGGTGTGCTGGCGGGCACGCAGGCCGAGAAGGCCGCCGGTCAACTCGTCGACTACCTCCTGAGCCGCACCTTCCAGGAAGACATCCCGCTCAACATGTTCGTCTTCCCGGCGAACGACACAGCCTCGCTCCCCGACCTGTTCATCGACTACGTGCCGACACCAACGGCACCGGTCGTGATGGACCCGGCGACGATCGGAGCGAACCGTGAGCGGTGGCTGGCGGAGTGGGCGTCCGTCGTGCGATGAGGTCGAGACGATCGCTCCTGCTCATCGCGGCGATCCCGGTCGCATACCTCACCTATTTCTACGCCTATCCGCTCGCGACGATCCTGATCACCGGACTGTTCCCAGACGGGAAACTTGCTGCTTCGTCGTTCGTCGACATCGTCACCAACCCGGTCGTGCGCTCCGTTGCCTGGTTCACGCTGTGGCAGGCCGTCGTATCTACCCTCCTGACGGTGCTTCTCGGGATTCCGGGGGCCTACGTGTTCGCGAAGTACCGGTTCCCCGGCCGGTCGCTGCTCCGCTCGCTCACGCTCGTTCCCTTCGTGCTCCCGACGCTCGTCGTCGGCGTCGCGTTCCTCGCCGTTTTCGGCCCGGGAAGCCCACTCGGCTTCGACCTGCGCGGGACGGTCTGGGCGATCCTGATCGCCCACGTCTTCTATAACCTCTCGATCATCATCCGGGGCGTCGGCGTCTTCTGGGAGCAGATCGACCCGCGTCTCGAAGATGCGGCACGGACGCTCGGAGCAAGCAGAATACGGGTCTTCAGGGAGGTGACCCTTCCCCTGCTCCGGCCGGCGATCCTGTCGAGCGCCGCCCTCGTCTTCCTCTTCACCTTCACGTCATTCGGCGTAATCCTCGTCCTCGGCGATCTTCAGCACACGACGCTCGAGGTCGAGATCTGGAGGCAGGCAACCGCCTTCCTGCGTCTCGACCTCGCCTCGGCGTTGGCGATCCTCCAACTCATCGGAGTGACCGCGATCCTGGTCATGTACGGACGGGCGCAGAAGCGCGTATCCGGGGGTCTCCCCCTCCGTCCGCCCGGCGAGGTCGCGAGACGTCCGGCGTCGGTCGGTGAATGGGCGGTCGTCGGTGCAACGCTCACGATGCTGCTCCTCATCGTCATCACACCGCTCGCCGTCCTCATCGGGCGATCGCTGAGCACAGCCGAAGGCGTCGGACTCTCGCATTACGCGAACCTCATCCATCCGACCGGGGCGTTCACGCTCTTCATCTCCCCGATCGAAGCGATCCGCAACTCACTCGGTTTCGCCCTGCCCGCCGTCCTCATTTCCGGCATCATCGGGCTGCTCTCTGCGACCATCGTGGTCTCCGGACGGGGCCGTGGAGGAAGCACGTTCGACACGATGCTGATGCTGCCTCTCGGTACGTCCGCGGTGACGATCGGATTCGGTTTCCTTGTCGCTCTCGATCAGCCGTTCGATCTCCGATCATCCCTCCTGCTCATCCCCATCGCACACTCGCTCGTCGCCATCCCGTTCGTGGTCCGCAGTACCGTCCCCGTCATGGATGCGGTGCAGAACCGCCTTCGTGAGGCGGCCCTCGTTCTCGGCGCATCACCACATCGCGCGTGGCGTGAGGTTGATCTACCACTGGTGGCGCGGGCCCTCGCCGTCGGATCTCTCTTCGCGTTCGCCATCTCGATCGGCGAGTTCGGCGCAACGTCGTTCATCGTGAGGCCCTCCACAACGACGATCCCGATCGCCATCTTCAGGCTCCTCGGTCGGCCGGGAACCTTCGGTGAGGCCATGGCCATGGCCGTGATCCTCATGGCGATCACGGCAGTCGCCGCCCTGGGGATCGAAGCCATTCGCGGCAGTCGCACCGGGGGTGTGTAGTGCTCGAAGTCTCCGACCTCACCGTTCGCTATGGGGCTGAGATCGCGCTCGACGGCGCCAACCTCGTTGTCGCGGATCGGTCGATTCATGCGTTGATGGGTCCGTCGGGATCCGGCAAGTCGACCATGCTGCGTGCGATCGCCGGTCTCGAACATCCGGACGGTGGCGATGTCCGCTGGAACAAGACCTCCATCACCGACGTGCCCACACACCGGAGGGGCTTCGGGTTGATGTTCCAGGACTACGCACTGTTCCCCCACCGAACCGTGGCCGGGAATGTCGCCTTCGGACTGCGCATGCAGCGACTCGACGCAGACACGGTGCGTGCTCGTGTGACCTCGGTGCTCGATCTCGTCGGCCTTCCCGGATACGAGACCCGGAGCGTCGGGACCCTGTCCGGTGGGGAGCGCCAACGCGTCGCCCTCGCCAGGACCCTCGCTCCGAGGCCCCGTCTGGTCCTCCTGGACGAACCGCTCGGCGCTCTCGACCGGTCGCTGCGGGAGCATCTCCTCATCGAAATGCACTCGATCTTCGCGAAGGTCGAGGCCACGGTCCTCTATGTAACGCACGACCGCGACGAAGCGTTCACGATCGCCGACCAGATCGCGATCATTCGCGATGGCCGTATCGTGGCTGATGACACGCCCGAGGGTCTGTGGCACAATCCACCGGATGTCTGGACGGCCAACTTCATTGGCCTCGAGAACCTGTGCACGCTCGCCGGACTCGCCCGACTCGGCCTCCAACCTCCGATGACCGGGGCGACCGCCGGTGCCGTTCCACCCGAAGCGATCACGCTCGCGACCGATGGAACGCGATCCGGCATCGTGGTGGGTTCTCACTTCCGGGGTGGTGCGTACCGGGTCGAACTCGACGTCGGAACCGACGCGTTCCTCGTCGCATGGTCCCCGATCGGCCTCGAACCCGGGGCGCAACAGCGATTCGAGATCGCTGCCGGGTCGGTCAGATGGTTCGCTGATTGATCAGTCGACGAGTTCGGCGGTCGACACGACGTGTCCGAAATCGGCTTCGATGGTCAACGCCGTGTATCGCGCGATCTCACGTGCCCGGTACACCTTGTGATTCGGGCCGGCGATGTCGAACGTGTGGGTGGCATCAAGAACGAAGAGCAGGTCGAACCCCAGGTCGCTCCCGACCCGGGCGGTCGTTTCACAGCACATGTTCGTCTGGATCCCGCAGACGGCGATTCCGGCGATTTCGTGCTCCTGCAGCCAACCGGCGAGATCCGGAGTGCCGTGGAACGCAGAATGCACGGATTTCGAGACGAGAAGGTCCGGTGAGCCGTTGATCACGTCCTTGAAGGCGTTCCCCGGTGTCCCGGCCTCGAGCGGCGATCCGATCGTCGTCGAGTCGTGCCGCACGAACACGACCGGCCAGTCATGGCGTCGCCACGCCGCGATCAGGCGACCGATGTTGGTTTCGCACTCCGGGTTGTTGCGATCGCCCCAGTACGCGGCGTCATCGAACCCCTTCTGGACGTCCACGACGATCAGGGCCGTCGCTCCTTTCCATTCGCTCACGAGTAGAGCATCGGGCCGAGTTTGGCGAACTCGTCCCTGGCGGAGAACGGCACGATGTATCCGTCCTCGACCCGGACGTCCTGGACGTGTTCGACGACGTCTTCGATCCTGAGCGGACCTTCACGGTCGGGGTGTTTGAAGTATCCCTCTGTGAGTCCGATGAACACGCGGCTCACGGATCCTCCGCCGACGGACCAGATCTCGCCCGTGAGTTGATTCTGCTCTGATGCGAGATACGCCACGGCGGGAGCAACCGATTCCGGATCGAACTGATCCGCCATCTCTCCGAGGATCTCCTCGGTCATTCTGGTCTGCGCGATCGGCGCCACCGAGTTCACGAGCACGTTGTACTTTGCCCCTTCGAGCTTGAGGGCATTCATGAAGCCGACGAGACCACCTTTCGCCGCGCCGTAGTTCGTCTGCCCGAAGTTCCCGAACAGACCGGACGCCGATGTCGCAAAGATGATCCTCCCGTACTGCTGCTCCTTCATGATCCTGAAGGCCGGCATTGTCACGTAGAAGGCCCCTTCGAGGTGGACGGCGAGAACGGACCGGAGGTCCTCGACGGTCATGTTCACGAGGGTCCGATCGCGAAGGATTCCGGCGTTCGAGATCACGATGTCGAGACGGCCGAACGAATCGACCGCACGATCAACAATGGCGGCCCCCCCGTCGGGGTCCGCGACCGAACTGTATTCGGCCACTGCCGTTCCGCCTGCGGCCTGGATCTCCTCTACCACCTTGTCGGCGGCATGCGCGTCGGATCCCTCTCCGTGCACCGACCCTCCGAGGTCGTTGACGACGACCGCTGCCCCGCGCGAAGCCAGCAGAAGGGCGTAGGCGCGGCCCAATCCCCCACCCGCCCCGGTGACGACCGCAACTCGGTCCTGGAAGTCGATCATCCTGGCTGCTCCTTGTCTGGTTGGATCCCAAACCATAGCGAACGGCAACGGTCCATCTTTCCCCTCCGAACCGACGTTCGATCCCCTACCATCGCATCGTGGAACCGCGCGACCCCCTGCCACGCGTCCGGCCGCTCCCACCGGACGGCGAGGAGCATCCTGCAGCCTCCCGGGTGACAGCACCGGGCAGGATCTTCGCCATCGCCGCAGGATCGCTGGTCATCGCCCTCATGGTCGTCGTGTTCGGCGCCGGAGGAGACGAAGAGGCGACGCTCCCCGAACCCGGTGAGTCTCTGGCGGCCGTGGATGCCGGAGATCTGGAAGTCACGACAACCACGCTCCCTCAGAGACTCGTCGATGCCCTCCCAATCGAGATGGAACGGCTCTCGGCGGTCGTGGGCGCCGACGACGCACGAATGATCCTGTGGAACCCGTCGGAACGGTTCGCCCGTTCCTATCGGCTCCCATTCGCTCCACACGAGGTCTGGTTCGATGCGGATGGCACCTCCGTTGCATTCGTCGACAAACGATCGGCTCTCTTCGTTGGCCCCTCGCCCGGCGATGCCGCAGTGGGAATCGAAGCAACAGCCACCGCGGCCCGTTTCCACCCGGCGGACGCCGGCGAACTCGCATATACGGCAGCGCTCGCCGATCCGAACATGATCGGCCTCTACCGGACGCTCGCCGCCCCCGGCCTTCTCGGTGGTATCGAACCAACCCTCATCGCACAGGTGCCGGGTACCGGCCGTCTCCTCACCTGGGGTGATTGGGGATATGCTCTCGCGATCGACGAGCCTGCCGCCATACTGATCCTCGATCCCGACGGTCGCCCCGAACGCGTCATGGCAGGGACGGCGTACACGGCGGGTGGAGATGCGATCCTGGTTGACTCGACCGGACCCGCCCCGGACGATCCCGGAGTCTTGGACGTACTCGCTCCCGATGTCGTGAATTCGGAACCGATCGTCGGAATCATCGACACCGAATTCGAACCCATCTTCCTGTTCCCCGGCATCGACGCCGCCAGTTCCAATGTGACAATCTCGGCCGACGGGTCCCGGATCGCCGTGACGACATTCACGAACACCGGCGGGACTTCGATCACGATCCGGGATCGGGCCGAGTCGACGTTGCGAACGATCCGTATGGACTTCATGGCTCAGCCGATCGGATTCGTCGCCGCCGGAACTCACCTCGCGCTCCAGGACCTCGAAGGCGGCGAACTCGTCGTGGCGGACTGGCGCACCGGCGTACACCATCGGGTGCCCGCCCTGAGCGGCAACTTCCTCGCCGTCGATCTCTGAGAATCCACGACCCGACCCGCTGATCCGCCGCTACCCGACGGCGCGGGACAGCGGTACGGCGAGGTCGCCGCGATCGTCGACGACCACCTCGCCCATCCCGAGCCACGTCGCCATGGAACGAAGCTCTGAGGCCAACGGTCCGGCGATCCGCGAAGCCTCGAGGCCCTGTTCGAGATGGGCCGCCCGGACGAGGAGACGACGGTTCTGGCGGTCGGCCTTCAGATCGACTCGCGCCACCAAGTCGCCGTCGAGGAGGAACGGCAACACGTAGTAGCCGTAGATCCGCTGATGCTTCGGGACGTAGATCTCGATCCGGTAGCGGAACCCGAAGAGCCGTTCCACACGATCCCGATGCCAGATCAACGAGTCGAATGGACTCAGAAGAGCCGTTCCTGATGCTCGACGCGGCATCACCGCCTCGGGATGGAGATAGGCGTCCCGGCGCCACCCCTCGACGGTGACCGGGACCACGGCTCCCTCTTCGGCCAGCCCTGCGACGACGCTTCGCGCCGTCGGGACGTGAAGCCGGTGATAGTCGGCGAGGTCCGCGACCGTGCCGATCCCGTGGTGACGCGCAGCGTCCATGAGCAGTGTCCGGTAGGCCTCGATCCGGTCGAGAGGATACCTTTCGAGGATATTGGCGGGAATCACTCTCTCAGGGATCACGTACTTGCGACCGAACGTGGCAGTTCGATAGGCCGTTACGCGACCCGTCGCGAACAACCATTCGAGAGCGTACTTCCCCGGTGCATACCCCCACCACGGCCCGCCGCGTTCCCCGGGGTCGTCGAGGTCGGAGACCGTGACGGGGCCGTGTTCGGAGACCTGTTCCAACACACGCTCGATGTACCCGGGTCGTTCGTCGAGCAACCGTCGGACGCTGCCCCATGGCTTCATCGTCTCCATCCGGAACCGGAACGCCGGGTAACGATCGACGGGGATCAGTGATGCTTCATGACCCCAGTACTCGAACATCTCCCCGGATTCCACGGTCCACCGATCCAGGGCGGCCCGGTCGTACGGGCCGAGACGGGAGAACATCGGAAGGTAGTGGGACCGGTCCAGCACGTTCACAGAGTCCAGTTGGAGCAGGCCGATCCTGTCCAGCACGCGCCGGAAGTGCCGTACGTCGATCCGTCCGCCGGGTCGGGGCACGGTAAACCCCTGGGCCCCCAAGGCGATCCTTCGTGCCTGATCGACCGTCAACCGTCGCTGTTTCATCGCCGTGCATTCTCCACGGTCGCTACGCTACCTCCCCATGACCCGAATGCTCACCGCCGCCGCACGGACCTTCACGCTCGTGCCGTTGTTCTTCCTCTACACGATGTGGCGGGCACTCCAGGTCATGATGATCGGAAAGCGCAAACCCGACTCCCCGAAGATCGAGCAAGTGATTCAGCGGTGGTCCCAACTGTTCCTGGGAATTCCACCGATCATGTTCTCCGTTGAGGGAACCGAGCATGTCGATCCCGCACAACACTACGTCGTCGTCTCGAACCATGTCTCGAACTTCGACATCCCCGTTCTGTTCCGTGCTATCCCCACACCGATTCGGTTCCTCGCGAAGAAGGAGCTCTACAAGATCCCGTTCCTCGGACCGGCAATGGACGCTGCGGGGATCGTGAAGGTCGACAGGAGCGGAAGCCGATCGGCCCGCGAGGCGATCAGCGCAGCGGCCCGGGAGACCTACCGACGCGGATACTCGCTCCTCGTATTCGCCGAAGGCACCCGCTCCCGGACCGGAGACATGGCCGACTTCCGTAAGGGCGCGGCCCGCATCGCCATCGACAATGGCGCCGCTCTGCTTCCGGTCGTGATTTCAGGAACCTACGACGTCAACCCCCCGGGATCGATGTTCATCTATCCGGGTACCGTCCGCGTCAGGATCCTCGATCCGATCCCGACCACGAACAGGACCTTCACAGACATCACGCCACTGACGACCACGCTCCACGATCGGATGTATCCGGTCTACGAGGAGATGCGAAACGATCAGGGCTGAGGAGCCGTCGTCACCGATTGAGGGCGAGACGCTCCCTCGGCGGATATCTGTTGCCGTTCACACCACCAGGCGCCTGCGGTTCCTCCGGCGAGCACCGCCGCCGGCATGATTGCTCGCCATGCGCCGGGCACGAACGTGTTGATCGCGAGAGCCAGAAGTCCGCCGAGCAGGAACCCGAGGCTCGTCCCGCACATGATCATCCCGAGATCCAGACGGAACGCTCCGCCGATCATCATGCCAACGATCATTCCCAGGAAGAGCATCGGAAGACCGACGACACCGACCTGTGCTTCTGTGAAGTTCGCGACGCCTGTTGCGGTCAGTTCGAATCCGACAATCATGACGATAGCCCCGAGAACACCTCCCAGGACGCCTCCGATGAGTACACGACGCATCACACACCTCCCTTCGTTCTGTACTCCCCCTTTCAACGTAGTCCCGGTATTCGTCCCGTGCCAGGGGCGGTCGCAGGGTGTGTCGAGGAAGATGAGAGGTCAGTCGTAGATGCCGGCCAGCCACGTCCCGTCGTCATCCACTTCGCAAAGAAACGCCCCCGCCGACGTGACGATCTGATACTGATCTCGCGGGTCTTCGCCTCGCCACCAACGCCCGACCCGACGCCAGGGGCCGGCCCACGACCGTACCTCCACCCACCGGGTTCCGAGACGGACCCGGACCGGCATACCCCCATCCCATTCGACGTGGAGCGGTCGCCGGTCCGGGGGAACCAGTGCAGGAGATGGGCCGGGAATCCGTCCGGGCCACGGCGCTTCGGGATCCCGCCGCACCACCGGGTCCTCCCCCCACCGGTGCCATGCCACCTGCTCCCCCGGCTCCCGCCCGCCTTGCGGGTGGGCCTGGAGGAACCCGTCTGCGCCGACGATCGCCTGAGCCTCCGTCAGGGCACGATGCGTCTCCGCTGCAGCATGTGAATCCTCCCCCAGAGCGAGTTGGCGGCCCGTACCCGACAAGTCGGCCGGCTCGATTCGCAACGCGACGAGACCGCCCCGTATCCCGGCCCCCACACCATCGACCCAGGCGCGTAGCTGCCATCTCACCCGATCGGCAATCGCCCGATCGTCGAGCGGGTCGGCGCTCCGCCACGTTCTCGAGCGAACCGTCCCATCGGCGGCCTCGGCCTCGACCACGATGCGGAACGGTGCGGCTCCGACCGAAGCCAGCGTGGAGATGAGGCGGCCCGCCATCGATCGTGCAACGAACGCCGCCTGGTCGAGATCCTCCAGCGGCGGCGAGAAACGCTCGACGACGGTCGGATCGGCGGGGAGTTCACGCGGATTCGGCTCCCGGTCCCTTCCCGACGCAAGCCGGTGGGCGTCTGCTCCCGCGGGGCCGAAACGAGAGGTAACGGCACTTCCGGGAAGCCCGGCAAGCTCACCGAGCGTCGAAATCCCGAGCCAGCGAAACGTCGCTACGAGTTCCTCACGGCCGACCGCTGAGATGTCGAGTGAAGCGAGGAACGCGGCATTGTCCTCGACGACATACACCGGGGGAACGCCGGAAGCCGCTTCTGCAGCGTGTTTCGCAGCGAAAGGACCATCGGCCAGTCCGACACGGAACCCGTCGCCTGCCACCCGGTCGATCTCCTTGACGACCCGCTCGACGAGCGAGCGCTCTCCTCCGTAGTACGCGACGGCGCCGGCCACCGGGACGAAGATCAAGCCGGGTTCGACGACTTCGACCCGCGGGATGAGATCCTCGACTGCAGCAACGACCCGTTCGAAAGCGATCATCTCGGCCGATCGGTCGCGCTCGATGGAGATGACACGGGGGCAAATCCCTTCCGCCTCGCTCCTTCGCATCCCGCGCCTGATCCCCTCCACCTCAGCTGCAGCATTGATCGCCTCGACCCGGCCGTCGTCTCCTATCGCCTGGGCGGGTTCATCCGGAAGCGCCCCCGGCCTCCGGAGCGGCCATTCTGGATACCAGACGCAGAGTGTGCGACCCATCATCCTCCATTTCGATCGTTCGAGTCATCCCCCGCATCGCCTTCCCCGATGCACGGATCCGGGTCGTCCTTCGCCCGATCCTTCCGTGCCCTGCTTCCGCACCGCTCCACGTCGTCTCGTATGCATCCAGGGTGAGGTGGGCGATCCCGGTCGGTGTCGTCCGACCCAGCGGGCGGAGCAGCAACGTGGTCCTGCGGTTCCTGGCGAGCGCAGCGAGTTTGCGGATCTGCGCATCTTTCACACCGTCCGGTATCTCGGCGAAGACGGCAGATGATCCATCGAGGAGCGCCGCAGCCGCCCTCCCCCACCGGACGGCGTCACGACACCGAGCGATCACCAGCCGATCGGGGTCGATCCCGGCTTCCCACGCAGCGAGAGGGTTCAGCCATCCCCGCACGTCGAGATAGGACACCATTCCCCGTCCGGTGTGTTCGGCAAGCATGACCAACCCCAGCCGTGTCACCCCCGATCCGGGATCGCCTGAGAGGACCGCGACCTGCCCCCTGCCGATAGCCGGCAGACCGTGCTCCGATTCCCTATCCCTCCAACGCACGCCTGGATCCGCGATCTCGGAGTACACCGGGGAAGTGTCTCCGCTTCTCACACGCCCTCCCGAACGCACATGGAACCGCGGTTCCGATCCACGGAATCAACGGAACGCCGAGGCACACGGAAAAGGTGAGGGCGTGGACGGATCTTCGTCTCCCCCACCTCGACGCCTGGATCCGTGGTTTCTCCGAGCCGCGCGACCCGTTCCCATTCTCCCCCACCGCCGAGGTGGGGGAGATGCCCGGAGGGCAGAGGGGGCACCTCGGAGGCAGAAAAGACCGAGCGGAGACCCAATGCAGTTACGGGTCCCGCGGGAAGCCCCCTCTGCGATCGAGCAACAGCTCGATCGCGTCTCCCCCACTGGCGTCTGAATCCACGGACTCTCGTGGGGTGTGTGGCTGAGATGCCTTGTCGTGCCTGCGGTATCTGCGACTGCAGCGCTTCACGAACTGGGTGAATGCGGCGGTCACCTTGCATGCCGCTCTTCCTCCCCCTCAGGGGGAGGTGTCGGCGACGAAGGAGCCGGCGGAGGGGGTCAGATGGTTCCCAGCGAAGTTGCGACGCGTCGCCGCCATCGGACGGTCCGTCACGTCGCCGGAGGCGTTCCGGCCACGTTGCGAACGGTGCAACCTGATTGTTTTTGAAGGGGCCGGCTCTGACCC